>JBOHWA010000617.1:0-5825 GCA_050735855.1 Binatia bacterium | reverse complement strand
GTGCTCCGAGGGGTAGGCGTAGACCGCCTTGTCGACGCCGCCGTGCACCGTCAGGTCGGACTGCTCGTCGCCGTCCAGATTGAGCGTGCGCAGGCGCAGGCGCTGTCCGACCGGCGCCTTGAAGATCGACGTGCGCACCGTGCGCCCCTGCCACTCGATCTCGCGCGGCAGCCCGACGTTGACCGACACCACCCGCATCGTCACCTCCTCATCCGATCGCGCTCACCGCGGCAGCGGCTTGGTGAGAAACCGCGTCGTCGAGTCGGCGATCACCATATCGACAAAGCCGAAGCGCGCGTATGCCGCGCGCGCACGGCGGTTGGCGTCCTGCACCTCCAGGGTCAGCTTGCAGCAGCCGCGCGCGCGCGCCTGCGCTTCGGCCGCCGCCAGCAATGCCGGCCCGATACCCTGGCCGCGACAATCGGGGACCACGGCCAGATCGTGGATGTTCAGCAGGGGCCGCGCCTGAAACGTCGAGAAGCCGAAGAAGCACACCGCGATCCCCACCGGCCGCTGCTGCGCCCAGGCCAGCAACACCAGCGTGGTGGGATGCTGGCGCAGCCCTGGCACCAGGCGCTGCCGCACGTCGGGGCCGAGCGGGACGCCGCCGCCGATGGGATCGCCGGCATACGAGTCGAGGACGTCGACGATCGCCGCGCCGTGCGCGGAATCGTCGAGGTCCGCCGGAAGAATCGTGATGTCCATGGTTGCGCCGTCGATGATGGCGCCGTCGATCCGGCGCCGCCGGCGCGTCAGCCGGGCAGCCGCTCGAAGGCCGGGATCCCGTCCGGCACGAAATGGAAGGTCTGCTTGTCGATGGTGTAGATCACCATCTGCGGTCCACCGAAGACGCCGGGCTCGTCGAACGTGCCGACCTTGAGCAGGACCGCGCCGGGCAGGCCCGACGTCCTGGTCAGGATGTGCGTACCGCAGGCGGCACAGAACTCGCGCGTCACGGGGTCCTTCAGGTCGGCGCGCTGGAACTGCTTCGGCTTGCCCTTGCTGTACGTGAAGCCCGGCTCCGGCATGCCCATGACGACGTTCGGATGTCCGCCGGAGATGTACTGGCACTCGCGGCAATGACACTGGCCCTTGAACAACGCCTCGCCCGTGGCCTTGTAGCGCAGCGCGCCGCAATAGCATCCGCCTTCAATGTCCATGCGACCTCCTTCGTGCTGTGAGCTGTGGTCCAGAGCTGTGCTGACCGATTGTTGTCCTGCGAGGACGCGACGATAGCCGCCGCGTACCGCGGCGTCCACCGGCGGTGGCCGCATCCTCAGGCGCCGAAGCGGCGCGCCGTGCGTGCCCGCGCCCTGGCCGCCTCTTCCTCGCGATCCTTCGGCGCCGCGCTGGAGTGCAGCCCCGACAGGAGCTGCGCCGAGACGCGGGCGATCTCGCTGACCGCCGCCTCGAACGCGGCCTCGTTGGCCTTGGATGGCCGGTGGAAGCCGCTGATCTTGCGCACGAACTGCAGCGACGCGTCGTGGATCTCGCCGTCGGTCACCGGCGGTTCGAAGTTGAACAGGGGTCTGATGCTTCGGCACATGCGTCACCTCACCAGGCGTTGCCCAGGAAAGCAGAGGGCAACAACGGATTGCGCGGATTGAGCGGATTGAGCGGATTTCTGAGCCCTACTCCGTCAAATCCGCTTAGTCTGCGCAATCCGTTGTTGGTTTTCTGAGTTCTTGGGCAAAGCCACCTCACCGACACCCCGCTCGATGTTGCATGCGCCCGACAGCACTTCAACCCGAGCGCCCGACGCGGCTTGACCTCGAACGATGCACCGACTCAAGATGGAAAACTCGTCGCTCGCATTCACCGCGTCACGCGATCAGCCGGTCGCAGGGGGGAAGCAACATGCTCGGATTCCGACACGCATGGCCGACGCTCGTCGCGGGGCTGGCGCTGGTCGTCATCGCAGGTTGCGGGAGTGACGACGACGCGCCGCCGCCTGCGCCGACCGCGACCCCCATCGCCACCGCGACCGCGACGAGCCCGGCCGCGCCCCCCACCGCAGTGGCGACCCGCACGTCGACCGTCGCCGCCCCCAGCCCGACGCGGACCGTGCCGCCGACGGCTTCGTCGACGCCGAGCGCGACGGCCTCGCCGACCAACCCGGTCCTCGACCGCACGCCGGATACCGTCATCGCGCTCGACGTGCCCGGCGGCACCACCCACGTCGCCTTCGACTCGCTCGGCATGCCTCACATCTACGGCCCCGATCAGAACTCGGTCGTCTACGTGCAGGGGTACGAGACGGCGAAAGCCCGCTTCTGGCAGATGGACGCGTTCCGGCGCGCCGCCGAAGGTCGGCTGAGCGAGCTGTTCGGCTCGTTCACGCTCGGCATGGACCTGCAGATGCGCACCGCCTTCACCACCCGCGACGGCAAGCGCCTCGAAGAGGCGCTGTGGCGGCGCCTGCAGGCCGAAGAGCCCGGGTTGGCCGAGACCACCCAGGCCTACGCCGATGGGGTCAACGCCTGGTTGGCCGACCTGCGCGCCGCGCGCAACGGCGCCACACTGCCGCCGGAGTACGGCCTCGTCGGCTTCGCCGCCGACGAGCTCGCCGCGTGGCGGCCACAGGACACGCTCGCCATCGGCCGCCTGCAGGCCTGGCAGTTGTCGGAGAGCCTGGACGAGGAATTGTTCTTCGCCGAGCTGCAGGCGGCCCTGCCCGAGGCCCTGCGGCGCGACGTCTTCCGCAGCGCTCCGGCGGCGCCGGCGATCGTCCTGCCCATCGACGACACGCGCACCGCCGCGCGCCGCGCGGCGGCGCCCGCGGCGGCCGCGCCACAGGTGCCGCTCGCCCTGTTGCACAGCGTCCGCACCATGCTGCAGGAGAGCTCGCGCATGAATCCGCTCGGCGCCGCCGACGCCGACCGCGGCAGCAACAACTGGATTGTCGCGCCGGCGCTGTCGGCCAACGGCTTCGCCATGCTCGCCAACGACCCCCACCTGCAGCTCTTCAACCCCGCCATCTGGCACATGGTGCAGCTCGACGTGGCCGGGCAGCGGACCACCGGCGTCAACTTCCCCGGTCTGCCTGGCGTCATCCTCGGCCACAACGACTTCGGCGCCTGGGGCGGCACCGTCGCCGTCTTCGACGTCACCGATATCTACGTCGAGCAGGTCACCACGCCGCCCGACTACCCGAACGCCCCGCGCACCGTGTTGTTCAACGGCCAGCAGGTCGAGGTGCTGCGCGTCGTCGAGGAGTTCGCGCTGCCGAGCGGCACTGTCTCGGCCGTCATCGAAGTAGTGCCGCACCACGGACCGATGGTGCCCGATCCGCTGCCCAACGACGGCATCGACGGCCTGGCGGCGACCAACATGTCGTTCCGCTGGACCGGTCACGAGATCAGCCTCGACGCGCGCTTCATCACCCAGCTCAACCAGGCGCGCAACGTCGAGGAGTTCAAAGCCGCCGTGCGCCACTTCGCCGTCGGGGCGCAGAACTGGGTGTGGGCCGACATCCACGGCGACATCGCCTACTTCCCCTACACCCTGGTGCCGCAGCGCCCGGCGGGCACGATTCCCTACCTGCCGCTCGACGGCAGCGGCAGCGCCGAGTGGCTGCACGACGACAGTGGCAACACGCTCTGGCTGCCCGAGGCGCAGTTCCCGCAGGCGCTGAATCCCCCGCAGGGCTACCTCGCCACGTCCAACAACGATCAGATCGGCAACACGCTCGACAACGATCCGCTCAACGACGACATCTACCTCACCTTCAGCGCCGACCCGGGCTTCCGCCAGCAGCGCATCCTCGATCTGCTGTCCAACGACGCCGGCCTGCGCGCGCCGGACGCCAAGATCGCCCTCGCCGACATGTCCGCCTACCAGTACGACACGGTGAGCCTCGAGGCGGCGCGCCTGCTGCCGTTCCTGTTCGCCGCCGCCGACGCACAGCCCGGGAGCCTCAGCCCCGAGATGCAGGACGCCCTCGCGCGCCTGCGCGACTGGGGCACCGCCAAGCAAGGCTCGCCGGCGTGGACGACGCCCGCCGGCGTCGACAGCGGTGAGGAACGAGACGATTTCCCGCTCCATCTGATTCCGTTCGAAGAGCGCGCCGACGCGATCGCCACCTCGATCTTTGCCGGCTGGGTCACCCGGCTCTCCCGCGCCGTGTTCATCGACGACTTCGCCGGCACCGGCATCGGCGCGCCGGGCGGCGCCGACGCGACCAAGGCCCTGCTGCACATCCTCGAAGACATCGACCGTCAGGAACCGGGCTTCGTCGTCCACACCAGGGGCGCCACCGGCGAGAGCACCCTCTGGGACGACCGGACGACCGAGGCGGTGGAGACGCGCGACGAGATCCTGCTGCGCGCGCTGAGCGACGGTCTGCTCTTCCTGGCGCAGGTGTTCGATTCGGCGCAGCCGTCGGACTGGCTGTGGGGCGACATCCACCGCGCCGCCTTCCAGCACTTCTTCGGCACCGCCGGCATCATGAGCTTCAACATCGGCAACATCCCCGCTCCGGGCAGCCGCTTCACGGTCAACCCGGCCGGCTACAGTCTGAACGCCGACAGCGCGGCGGGGTTCGTGTTCTCGAGCGGCCCGTCCGAGCGCTTCGTCGCCATCCTCGACCCGGCCGGTATCCGCGCCGTGAACAGCCTGCCCGGCGGCAACAACGGCAACCCGTGCGTCGGCCCGGGGGTGCCGGCCAACTGCATGCTCGACGCGCTGAGCTACAACCGCATCAACCCGAGCAACCACTACGGCGATCACATCCCCGATTGGATCAACGGTGCGACCTTCGAGTACCGCATCAGCCGCGAGGCCGTGGCCGCCGACACGCAGGAGCTCATCGAGTACTCGCCAGCTCCCTGACCCCGCTTCGAGCGGTACGCTGCGCGTCGCGCGTGCGGCGCTTCGCGTCGGGACCGCGGTGCAGCGCGTGATCGAGGAACTCGGTCACGCGCTGCTCGTATTCCGCCGGGGCGGCGCGATGGAAGTCGACGTGCGCGGCACCGCGCACGATCCACATCTGCTTCGGCTCGGGCGCCGCGTCGAACAGGCGCTGCGACGCCGCCAGGGGCGTGTGCCGGTCCCGATCGCCGGCGATGAGCAGCAGCGGCGCGCGGATCTGACCGATGCGCTCAATCGGCGCGAGCGCGTCCACGTCGACCCCGAGTCGGGGGCCGACCTGCAGCAGCAGCAGTGGCGCGACGTACGGCGCCAGCGCGCCGAGCCGGATGGCGATGCGCGCCACCACCGCCTCGCGCAGCGTCGGATAGACGGCCTCGAGGATGAGGGCCTGCACCGGCAGCGGCGCCGGCCCGAGGAGCGCCGCCGCCCCACCCTGTGACAGGCCCAGATAGCCCATCGGCTCGCCCGGGAATCGCTCGCGAACCCAGGCGACCGCTGCCCGTGCGTCGAGCGCTTCGCGGTAGCCGAAGGTGATCCGATCGCCAGCACTCTCGCCGTGCGCCTGCGCGTCGAAGAGCAGCGCCGAGTACCCTGCCCGGCGGAGAAACAACGCGCGGTCGACCAGCTCGAGGCGATTCGCGCGCACCGAATGCGCCAGCACCACCACGCCGCCGCCGGGGGTGCCGCGCACCAGCCAGGCGCGGATCGTGCCGCCCGACTGGCTGGGGAACGCCACCGCCTCCGCGGCGAGCGCGGGCGGCGCCGGACCGAGCTGCCGCTGGGCGGGAGCCGACAGCGCCGACCCGAGCATCCATACGCCCGCCGACACGCCCGCCGCGACGCAGAGCAGGGCGATCAGCGAGTCCCTGAAGGCGCGCGACATCCTACCGGATTGTCATCCATCGGTTTTGCCCAAGAAAGCAGAAGGCGACAACGGATTACGCGGATCAAACGGA
>JBOHWA010000616.1:0-4090 GCA_050735855.1 Binatia bacterium | reverse complement strand
GCCTCGGTGTGTTGGGCGACTACTTCCTCAAGCTCGCCAGCGGCAGCGAGCGGCCGCTGCGCTCGGGCTGGTTTCTCATCGGCTTCGCGGTCTACGCCTCGACCGCATTCGGCTGGGTGTTCGTCATGCGCCACCTCAAGCTGGCGACGATCAGTGTCGTCTACTCGGTGTCGATGATCCTGCTGCTGACCGCGATCGGTGTCATCTTCTTCGAGGAGCGGCTCTCCGTCTACGAAGTCGCCGGGCTGGCGATGGCGGTCGGCTCCCTGGTGTTGCTGGTGCGCTTCGCCTAGCTGCGGGGCGGGTCGTCAGGACTCGCGGTGTGGCGTCGCGTGCACCGTCTTGTAGCGGCCGAGTAGCACCTTGCCGGGGGCGAAGCCGCGCGGCTTGCTGACCTCGGCGCAGGTGGTCACGTGCACCGCGACCCGCCCGCCATCGCGCGCCTTCGAGTAGCGCGCCGCCAGGCCGGCGGCGAACTGCGCCGTGTCGCGCGGCAGCACCGCCAGGTTGTCGGGGTTGCGGATCACCACGTGCGAACCGGAGTCGGCCGCGACGTGCATCCAGAAGTCGCGCGGCGCGGCCAGCTTGAGGCTGAGGACGTCATTGTCGGCGGCGGTCTTGCCGACCAGCACGATCATGCCGTCGGGCGAGACGAAGCGGCGTGCGACGGAGTGCCCGGCCCACACTCCGTTGTCAGGATCACTCGGGCCTTCTGGCTTGCGCGGCATGTCCGTTCCCCTTGCGTCGCGACGTGCCCCTGGAGGGCGCCGGTCCCTCGGCGCTGGGCTCGCGACGACCACCCCGCTCCGCCCCCGGCGCCGAGGGCCCGGCGCCCTCCAGGTCAGTCGTCCTCGAACAGCGCCACCAGCTCGCGTGACGCCTTCTGCGCGTCGGCCCGGCCGAGGGCGAGCAGGCGCTCGGTGTAGACGTGGTCGAAGAACATGTACGAGAGGAGGTCCGCCTCGCCGATGGCGCCGCGTGCCGCGTAGCGGGCCAGGTGCTGGCTGAACCAGCTGCGCACGCTGCGGGCGCGCGGCGACTGGCGCAGCGACTCGGCGGCGAGCACGCCGAGATCTTCCGACGGGCGCAGGAAGACGTCCCGCACCACCCGGTAGGGCCGGTTGCGCAGCGCCACGATGGGCTTGTTGATGCGGGTGAGGAACTCCTCGCCGTAGGCCTCGCGGCCGGTGGTGAGGATCTCGTTGAACAGCCGCATGCGGTCGACGTCGGTCTCGATGCGGTCGAGCAACAGCGCGTTGAGCGCCTTGCCCGCCAGGTAGGTGGTACTGCTGAAGTTCGCCTCGCGGCGGCGCGCGATGCGGTCCTCCTCTTCCGGCGTCGACGGATGGCGCAGGCCGATCACCAGCACGCGATCGGCGCCGAGGCGCAGCGCCGGCGCCAGCGGCGTGTTCAGGCGCAGGCCGCCGTCGCAGTAGTACGTGCGGCCGATGCGGATGGCGGCGAACAGCAGCGGGATCGCCGCCGAGGCGAGGGCGTGCTGCGGCGCGATGCGCGCGGCGCGGGCGATGACGAACGGGTCGTTGCTCCAGTCGGGCACCTCGCCGCCGCTCTCGACGAACACCACCGAGCGGCCGGTGGCGATCTCGGTGGCGGCGATGGCCAGCGCCTGCAGGCGGCCGGCGTCGATGTTGCGATGGATGCGCGACCACGGCACGCGGTCGAAGACCAGCTGCTCGAGCCACTCGGTGTCGAACAGCCCCGGCAGGCGTTCGGGGGCGCGGTCGTCGCCGCCCGGCAGCATCGACGCCACCGAGCCGAGCCCGGCCAGGCGCCAGGGAACACGGACCAGGTCGGTCGGGCCCATCGAAAACACGGTGTCGAGCGAGAACGACCGCCAGACGTCGGCCAACTCGGCCCCGGCGCCGGCCTCGCCCTGCGTCGCCGCCACCCAGCAGGCGTGGATGGCGCCGACGCTGGTACCGGTGACGATGTCGAAGCGCACCGGCCGGCCGAGCTTCTTCGGCAGCTCGTCGAGCAGATAGGCCAGCACGCCGGCCTCGTAGGCGCCGCGCGCGCCGCCGCCCGACATGACGATTGCGATGGTCGGGCCGCCGTCCCGGCCGCTCTGCGTCGTGCTCGCCATGATCGCGCCCGGCGCAGTCTCTCCGAGCGGCGCGGCGGGCGCAATCCCCGCCGACTTCGCCCTTTGCGGGGCCGGCGAAACGTGGCATACGCACGGCTATGTCGACGCTCACACGCTGCTCGAAGCTCCTCGCCGCCACCGTCCTCGCCACCGCGCTGCTCTCCGGCTGCGCTGCCATGAAGCGCGAGGAGGCCGACCAGGTCGAGAAGACCCTCGCCGCCGCCGGCTTCCAGATGAAGGTGGCCGACACGCCGGCGAAGCTCGCCAAGCTGCAGGAGCTGCCGGTGCGCAAGATCACCACGCGCGATCACAAGGGCGCGCCGATGTTCGTCTACGCCGACCCCGACTTCTGCAAGTGCCTGTATGCCGGCACCGAGGAGCAGTACGCCCGCTACCGGCAGCTCGCCATCCAGCAGAAGATCGCCCAGGAGCAGGTCGAGTCGGCGGAGATGAACGAGAACGCCGCCATGGACTTCGGCATGTGGGGCCCGTTCTGGTGAGCCGCGCTCAGCGCTCCGACACGACGCTGGCGCCCGACGGCCCCGGCCCGGCCAGCAACGGCTCGTAGGACAGATCGCCGGCCAGGTAGCGAAGCAGGAACGGCACCGCCCAGCGCACCACCAGGTCGTGCGCCTCGACCTGGGTGCGCGTCACCGGCGCCTGACAGTCGGGGCTCGGAAAGCAGGCGTCCGAAAAGGCGTAGTGACCGGCGTCGCCGATCTCGACCTTGAACTTCGGCAGGCTGGCGTTCTCGTAGGTCGCGCGGACGGCCGCATTGTTCACCCGCGAGTCGATCTCACCCAGCATCGACAGCGAGGGGATGTCCACCACCGGCGTGCCGAGCACGGCCGGCGCCATCGGCATCGCGACCTTGTAGCGGCGGTCGCGGGCGATCGAGACGTAGGTGGTGAGACCGCCGAACGAGTGGCCCGACATGCCGATGCGCTCGGGATCGAGGGCACCGAAGAACGGCGATCCGGCGTCCTGATTGGCGGCCAACATCTGGTCGAGCGCGAAGGCGATGTCCGCCGGGCGCTCCTGCACCGCCGCCCCCTGCGCCGCCGGCGTCCCGCAGGTGGGGAACTCGGCCAGGGTGTTGCCCGGATGCGGCGGTGCGATGACGACGAAGCCGTGCGAAGCGATCACCGGCATGAGGAAGGTCGACTGCGCCGCGTAGCCGCACGACCCATGCGAGAACATCAACACCGGGTAGGGGCCGCCCGCCATGTTCAACGGCGCGTCGAGCACGGCGTCGTAGACGGTGTCGATCGGCGCGGCGTCGGGCGCGGCGGGGTACCAGACGACCGTGTCGAGCAGCCGGTCGGTGCCCGGCATGTTGACCGAATCCTTCACCATCGGCACGACGCGCACGCCGGCGCCGTAGGGGCCGGGCCGGCGCGGGTCGTGACAGGTGCCCGCGGTCCACTCGACCACGTCGAGGCAGCGCGCGCCCGCCGCGCAGGCCGTCTCGTCGATCGATCCGTGATCGGCGCACTGGTTGCGACCGGCCGGCGCCGCCAGGCGGCAGTCCGGTCCCGCCGCCGCGAGCTGGCCGCAGACCACCCGGTTGGTGCCGCAGGCGGTGCCGTTGACGTCGGCCTGGGCGCGCGCCCGGCACTCGGGCCGCAGGGTGGCGTCGCCCACCGCCGTCTCGACCACCGCCCGCGCACAGCGCCGGAAGCGTCGCCGGCCACCCGCACCGTCGAAACCCGCACACGGGCATGCGGCCTCGGTCGCCGTCCGCAGCGCCGCCAGGGCGCGCTCGTCGGCCAGCTCGGAGGCACCGCCGAGGCACGTATCCTGCGCCACCGCTGAAGCCGCCAGCCCAAGAATGAATAGTACGACCGCAATCCTCCGCATCCGTGCAACTTCCCGCGTCGCGCTCGTTAGGGCAAGAAGAACCGCCTGACTGGCCTGAGGCGACACCTTACGGCCTCTGTCCGGTAGCGCGGGCCTCCGTGCCCGTCTGGTGCGCGCCAGCGCACC
>JBOHWA010000615.1:0-14684 GCA_050735855.1 Binatia bacterium | reverse complement strand
GGATGAGATTGTTCAGTCTCGAGAACCCTAGCCCGAGCCCTTGCCCTAGCCCTTGCCCTAAATGAGACGGTTCCGAACTCCACCACAGCAGAACCTACAACCCAATTGAAAATGTTACCCCGCGCTCCCGCCAGAACCTCCCCGCGTCCGTAATCGCAGGCGCGGCACGCTCCGGCACCGACGTTGCTCTCCTCTTCGCCATCGAAACGGGGAGGAGAGAGGTATGCCGCGTGCACTCGTAGTTGACGACGATGCGAGCTCACTGACGGCGCTGGGCGAGCTGATTGCGCTGGAGGGGTTTGAGGTTCGCACCGCCGCGGCGCTCGGCGATGCGCGCGCAGCGTTCGGGCTCGAGACCCCCGACGTGCTGCTGCTGGACCTGATGCTGCCCGACGGCAGCGGCCTGGAGCTGCTGCAGGAGGCGGCCGGCGTCGGCGTGGCGGTGGTGTTGATCACCGGGCATGCCAGCGTCGATACGGCGGTCGAGGCGCTGCGCTTGGGCGCCACCGACTACCTCACCAAGCCGGTCGATCTCGGCCGGCTGAAGACCATCCTGGCCAACGTCGCCCGCACGCGCGAGCTGCAGGCCGAGATCGGCTCGCTGCGCGGCGAACTGCGCAAGCTGGGGCGCTTCGGTCCGCTGGTCGGCGCCTCGCCAGCGATGGGCAACGTGTACGATCTGATCGCTCGCGTCGCGCCGACCGATGCGACGGTGCTGATCGTCGGCGAGAGCGGCACGGGCAAGGAGGTGGTGGCGCAGGCGGTGCATCAGCTCAGCCGCCGCCGCAAGGCTCCGTTCGTGCCGGTCAATTGCGGCGCGGTCTCGCCGAGCCTGATCGAGAGCAGCCTCTTCGGTCACGAGAAGGGCAGCTTCACCGGCGCCGACCGCACCCACCGCGGCTACTTCGAGCAGGCGGCCGGCGGCACGCTGTTCCTCGACGAGATCACCGAGATGCCGATCGAGCTGCAGGTGAAGCTGCTGCGGGTGCTCGAAACCGGCACGGTGATGCGAGTCGGAGGCGAGAAGGGCCTGGCCGTCGACGTGCGCGTCGTCGCCGCCACCAACCGCGTCCCCGAACAGGCGGTGGCCGAGGGCCGCCTGCGCGAGGACCTGTGGTACCGGTTGAACGTCTTCCCCATCCTGCTGCCGCCGCTGCGCGAGCGCGGCGGCGACATCGCGGTGCTGGCGCACCATTTTCTCGCCGAGCTCAACGGCGGTCACGGCAGCAGCAAACGCTGGGCCGACGACGCCCACGCGGTGCTCGGCCGGCATGCCTGGCCGGGCAACGTGCGTGAGCTGAAGAACCTCGTGCACCGCGCCTACATCCTGGCCGAGCAGGAGATCACCGCCGCCTGCCTGCCGCCCGAGATCGGCGCGGCCGCGGCGTCGAGCGCGCCGCTGTCGCCGGCCGGTGGCGCGGCGGAGACCGGTCAGTCGCGCACCACACTGCAGGTCGCCGTCGGCAGCTCCGTCGCCGACGTCGAACAGCGCCTGATCCTGGCGACGCTCGAACAGTGCAAGGGCAACAAGCAGAAAGCGTCCGAGATTCTCGGCGTCAGCCTGAAGACGCTCTACAACCGGCTGAACGAGTATCGCGGCCGGTCGACGCCAAGCGGCAGCGCGGGGCGCGGACCGATAGGGGTCAGCAACGGGGACTAGCCTCGACGCTGGATACGCGAGAAAGGCAAATGGCTCAGGCTCAACCCCTAGCCCGAGCCCTTGCCCTTGCCCTAGCCCTGCTCAGATTGGTCAGCCTCCAAAGCCGTGGAGTCGGATCAGTGTGATCAGGGCAAGGGCTAGGGCAAGGGCTAGGGCAAGGGTCGAACCTGATTCGGTGGATTGGGGAGACCTCGCATGGAGAGTTGGCTTCACGTCGACATGGATCAGCCGGTGTCTCTGCTCGACGTTGTCTTGCGCATGTTCCTGGCCAGCGCGCTCGGTGCCGTCGTCGGGTTCGAGCGCGAGGTGAAGAGCAAGGCGGCTGGGCTGCGGACGCACGCGATGGTGTCGCTCGGCTCGGCGGTGTTCACGCTGGCGGCGCTCGAGATGTACCAGCTGACGCTCGCCGACAGCGCCACCAAGGGCGATCCGACCCGCATCATCGAGGGCATCGTCGGCGGCATCGGCTTTCTCGGTGCCGGACAGATCATCCAGTCGCGCGGCTCGGTGCACGGCGTCACCACCGCCGCCGGCGTCTGGGTCGTGGGCGCCGTCGGCGTCGCCTGCGGAGGTGGATACTACGCGCTCGCTGGTCTGACGGTTGGGTTCGCCTTGCTGATCATGGCCGGGTTGGCGGTCTTCGAGCCGAACGGGGGGAAGCAGGCGTGACGACAGACGGGAGATTGGAGAGGGCTGTGCCCTAGTAAGCAGAAGGCAACACCGGATTGCGCGGATTGAGCGGATTACCTGAGCCCTACTCCGTGAATCCGTTTAGTCCGCGCAATCCGTTGTTGGTAGAACACGCGCCCGCAGCGTTCCTGGCCGTGTAACGTTTGCACGCGCTCTGCACGCTCACGCGCGCGGCCACATCGTGCGCGAGGAAGAACGATGCATGGCACGCACCATGCTGAATCCCGCCGCACGAGGTGGAACCATGCTCCGCTCACAACTGGCCAGCCTGGGCAACGATTTTGTCGTCCACGTCGGGTCCGAATCCCTGCCGATCGCGGGCAGCGTCGAGGCCGGATGGTCGATCGCCACCGACGAGATGCTGGCGCTGTCGGCGATCGGCGGCGCCGGCGACTATCGCTATGGCACGCTGGATGAGCTGCTCTTCGCGCTCATCAATCTGAGTCTGGTGAGCGATGGCGAGGCGTGAGCCAGTAGACACAGGGCGTCGCGCCCGCTCGACCGCCTCGCCGGCGAAGACATCGCCGGGCGCGAGAACCCCTGGACGGCGATCTATGACCCGGCCCGCGTACCGCTCGCCGGCGCCGGCTCGATGCTGCGCGAGAACGCCAATGTCGCGGTGCAGCACGGTGGCTGACGCGCGGCGACATTGCCTCGGCCCACGAGCTGCCGCGCGCTCCTGTGTAGGGCTCTCGCGCCGTCCAGGACTTACATGCTTGCGAGCAATTCGGCCGGCGCGATCTTACACGCCGAGTGGTGCGCCATTGGCGACGCGTGTCGACGCCGTTGGCACGCGCGGCGGCCGCGATCTTGCTCATTCACATGGTCATGAAAGGAGGATCGATCATGAGGGCACGAATACTCGGCATCGTGGCAGCAGGCGTGCTGGCGACGTCGACGGCATGGGGCGACAGCCCGCCGCCGGCCGACAACAGCGGCACGAATGTGCGCGATCGCGATCCGGCGGCGATCACCGCGCTGGATCAGTCGGAGAAAGAAGGCGACATCCGGATCACCCAGACCATCCGCCAGGCACTGGTGGACGACGACTCGATGTCGACCAACGCGCAGAACATCAAAGTGATCACCATCGACTCGGTGGTCACCCTGCGCGGACCGGTCGAGGACGCCAAGGAACGTGACCAGATCGCCGCCATCGCCAGCCGCACCAGCGGCGTGAGCAGGGTCAACAACCAGCTCGAGGTGGCGCCGTAACCGGCGCGACCCGACTCAGGAGAGGGAGGATTCCATGGCGACATCCGTATTCTGCATCGTGAAGACCAGCCCGCAGGCCGAGCGCATCGTCGACGACCTGCGCGCCTCCGGCTTCTCGAACAACGACATCTCGGTCCTGTTCCCCGACAAGGCCGGCACGCGCGATTTCGCGCACGAGAAGAACACCAAGGCGCCCGAGGGCGCGGCGGCGGGCGCCACCACGGGCGGCGTCGTCGGCGGCGCGCTCGGCTGGCTGGTCGGCATCGGCGCGCTGGCCATCCCGGGCCTCGGACCCTTCATCGCGGCCGGACCGATCATGGCCGCGCTGAGCGGCGCAGCCGTCGGCGCGGCGGCGGGTGGCCTGACCGGCGCCCTGGTCGGCATGGGCATCCCGGAGCTCGAGGCCAAGCAGTACGAGGGCAAGCTGCGTTCGGGCAACCTGCTGATCTCGGTCCACACCGAGGACCGCGACGAGCGGACGCGAACCAAGGAGATCTTCGAGCGCCACGGCGCCGAGGACATCTCGTCGGCCAGCGAGGACAGCGTACCGCGCAAGGACACCGAGCCGGTCGTCTCTCGGACGACCGTTCTGTAGATAGCGGCGCGGGGGATTTGGTCGCGTCGCACACGGGCGAGGACGGTTCCGACCGCGGGACCGTCCTCGCCGAAGAAGGAAGAAGATTCACCACAGAGGCCACAGAGGCCACAGAGAACTGACTCTGAGTCTCTCCGCGTCGGATTGCGCGGATCCGAGCCGATGGCACGGAGGTCTCCGAGGGTTCCCTCCGCGAAATCCGTCAATCCGCGTAATCCGTAGTCAGCTTTTCATTGTTGGCAAAGCCGATCCTGGCCTTTCCTCTGTGCTCTCTGTGCCCTCTGTGGTGAAGTCTTTCTGATCTCCACCTCTTCACCGCTCGCAGCGCAGGGCCACGACCGAGCGCCCCTCGACGGTGAGCCGGTCGCCGCTGCGCAGGCGGCGGTCTGGGGGGGCTTCGGGTCGGGCGGTGTCGAGCTCGACCAGCCAGTCGGTGCCCCAGTTGCAGGTCGGCAGGGTGAAGTCGATCGGCTCGTGGTGGGCGTTGAACAGCACGTAGAAACTATCGCCGACGATGAGCTCGCCGCGCGCGGTGCGGGCGGCGATCGCCTTGCCGTTGAGGAACACGCCGAGCGTCTTGGCGAAGCCCTCGTTCCAGTTCTCGTCGGTCATCTCGCTGCCGTCGGGGGAGAACCAGGCGATGTCGGCGATGCCCTTGCCGCGGATGGCGCGGCCCTGGAACCAGCCGCGGCGGCGGAAGACCGGATGCTGGCGCGCCAGCGCGATGAGCCGCTGGGCGAAGGCCAGCAGCTCAGGCTCGGCCGCGCGCCAGTCGAACCACGACACCTCGTTGTCCTGGCAGTAGCCGTTGTTGTTGCCCCCCTGCGTGCGGCCGAGCTCGTCGCCGCCGAGCAGATGGGGGACGCCCTGGGAGAGAAACAGCGTGGCGAGGAAGTTGCGCTTCTGGCGGGCGCGCAGCGCGTTGACGTCGGGATCGTCGGTCGGGCCTTCGGCGCCGCAGTTCCAGGCGCGGTTGTGACTTTCGCCGTCGCGGTTGTCCTCGCCGTTCGCCTCGTTGTGGCGCTCGTTGAACGAGACCAGGTCGTGCAGCGTGAAGCCGTCGTGTGCGGTGACGAAGTTGATGCTGGCGTACGGCCGGCGGCCGGTGCTCTCGTAGAGATCCGAGCTGCCGGTGAAGCGCGAGGCGAACTCGCCCAGCGTCGCCGGCTCGCCGCGCCAGAAGTCGCGCACGACATCGCGGTACTTGCCGTTCCACTCCGACCACAGGGGCGGGAAGTTGCCGACCTGGTAGCCGCCGTCGCCGACGTCCCAGGGCTCGGCGATCAGCTTCACCTGGCTGACCACCGGGTCCTGCTGTACCAGGTCGAAGAAGGCCGACAGCTTGTCGACCTCGTGCAGCTCGCGCGCCAGGGTGGCGGCGAGGTCGAAGCGGAAGCCGTCGACGTGCATCTCCAGCACCCAGTAGCGCAGCGAGTCCATCACCAGCTGCAGGGCGTGCGGATGGCGCATGTTCAGGCTGTTGCCGGTCCCGGTGTAGTCCATGTAGTAGCGCCGGTCGTCGCCCATCAGGCGGTAGTAGGCGGCGTTGTCGATGGCCTTGAAGCTCAGCATCGGGCCCAGGTGGTTGCCCTCGGCGGTGTGGTTGTAGACCACGTCGAGGATCACCTCGATGCCGGCGGCGTGCAGCGCCTTGATCATCGCCTTGAACTCCAGCACCTGCTCGCCGCGCTGGCCGCCGGCGGCGTACTCGTTGTGCGGCGCCAGGAAGCCGATCGAGTTGTAGCCCCAGTAGTTGCGCAGGCCGCGATCGACGAGGTGGGCGTCGTGGACGAACTGGTGCACCGGCATGAGTTCGACCGCGGTGATGCCGAGACGCGTGAGGTGCTCGAGCGCGGCGGGGTGGGCGAGGCCGGCATACGTGCCGCGCAAGGTCCCGGGCACGTCCGGATGGCGCGCCGTGAAGCCTTTGACGTGCAGCTCGTAGATCACCGAGTCGTGCAGCGGGGTGTTCGGGCGGTGGTCATCGCCCCAGTCGAAGCGCGGGTCGCTGACCACCGACTTCGGCATGTACGGTCCGCTGTCGTCGGTATTGGGCGCGCCGTCCGGATCGTCGAAGTGGTAGCCGAAGACGGCGGGATGCCAGTCGACCTGCCCCTCCACCGCTTTGGCATAGGGATCGAGCAGCAGCTTGGCCGGATTGCAGCGGTGGCCGTCACCCGGCGCCCACGGCCCGTGCACGCGGTAGCCGTAGCGTTGCCCGGGCCGCACGCCGGGGAGATAGCCGTGCCAGCAATAGCCGCTCACCTCGGGGAGATCGACCCGCGCCTCACGGCCCTCCTGGTCGAAGAGACAGAGCTCCACTCGCTCGCCGATCTCGGAGAACAACGCGAAGTTGGTCCCCTCGCCGTCGGCGGTGGCGCCGAGCGGATACGCCTTGCCGGGCCAGACGATCGGGCGGGTGAGGACGGAGTGCGGCACCTTGGCGTCGGACATGTATGAGAGACCTCCGAGATTCAAACGGGGATGGACGATGAGAGCACGCGCCATGCCGCCTCGAAGCGCCGTGACGCTGCACCAATCGGCGCGGAGTGGATTGTAGAAACGCGCAACCGAATGCCAGGCGCGAGTGCCCTGAGGACGCCAGGCCCAATCGCCCCCGCGTGTAAGATTGACCCCTGGGACGCGTAAGACGTGCTCGCAGGGCTCCACGAAGAGCGTTCGAGGCACCGATTCGCCGCTGTGGCGCGAGGCTTGCTCGACGTCGAGGCGATGCCGTTGCCCGTGTTGGCTACGTACCGGGTGCAGCTGCACGCCGAGTTTGGCTTCCAGGCGGTCGCTGCACAGGCGGACTATTTTGCGGCGCTCGGCGTCTCGCACGTGTACTGCTCGCCCTATCTCCAGGCGGTTCCGGGGAGCCGGCACGGCTACGACATGGTCGATCCGGCGCGCGTCAGCGATGAGCTCGGCGGCGCCGAGGCGCACGAGCAGATGTGCCGGCGCCTGGCCGGCGTCGGCCTGGGCCAGGTGCTCGACGTCGTGCCCAACCACATGGCGATCAGTGCCGACAACCGCTGGTGGTGGGATGTGCTGGCGCGCGGCCAGGAGAGCCCCTACGCGCGATTCTTCGACATCGATTGGGCCTCGCCCGAACCCAAGCTGCGCGGGCGCATCCTGCTGCCGGTGCTCGCCGACCGCTGGGGACGCGCGCTGTCCGCCGGCGATGTGCGGCTGGCGAGCCACGACGGCCATCTGGTCGTCGAGACACCAGGTCACCGGTGGCCGCTCGCGGCGGAGAGCGTCGCCCCGCTGCTCGCACAGGCCGCGGCGGCGGGCGGCGAGGAGGTGGCGGCGGTGGTCAACGCCGACTCGGAAGCGCTCGACGCGCTGTTGCGCCGCCAGCACTATCGGCTCGCACACTGGCGCACGGCGCATCGCGAGCTCGACTATCGGCGTTTCTTCGACGTCAACCTCTTGGTCGGGATGTGTGCGGAGCGCGAGGACGTCTTCGAGGCCATGCACGCGCTGCCGTTGCGCTGGGTGGAGGAGGGGCGCATCGACGGACTGCGCATCGACCATCCCGACGGCTTGCGCGATCCGGACGCCTACTTCGATCGCCTGCGCCGCCGGGCGCCGCGCGCCTGGATCATCGCCGAGAAGATCCTCGTTCCCGGCGAGACGCTGCGGCCCTGGGCGATCGACGGCACCACCGGCTACGACTTCCTGCAGCGCGCCGGCGGTCTGTTCGTCGACCCCGCGGGCGCGGCGCCCCTGACGCAGCTCTACGCCGAGGTCTGCGGCGCGCCGACCGATCTCGCGACCGTGCGGCGCCAGTGCAAGCTGACGATGCTGCGCGATACCTTCGCCACCGACGTGGAGCGGGTCACCGCGCGCCTGGTCGATCTCTGCGAGCGCCATCGGGCGCTGCGCGACCACACCCGCCACGATCTGCGCGAGGCGCTCTGCGCGCTGATCGCCGAGTTGCCGGTCTACCGCACCTACGTGAGCAGCGAGGTGCCGCAGACCGACGCCGAGGACATCCGGTCCATCGAGGCGGCCGCCGCGGCGGCGCGCGAGGCCCGCCCGGATCTCGATCCGCACCTCTTCGAGCTGCTGCCGGCGCTGTTGCTGCAGCGCGTCGACGATACCGACGCCATCGAGCTGGCGGCGCGCGTCCAGCAGCTCAGCGGGCCGGTGATGGCCAAAGGGGTCGAGGACACCGCCTTCTATCGCTTCAATCGGCTGGTCTCGCTCAACGAGGTGGGCGGCGATCCGGGCGCCTTCGGCGTCTCGGTCGACACCTTCCATCGCCTCAACCAATACGTCCAGACGCGCTGGCCGCACACCATGCTGGCGACGGCGACGCACGACACCAAGCGCGGCGAGGACATGCGCGCCCGCCTCCACCTGCTGTCGGAGATCCCCGACGTGTGGCGTGCCGCGGTGGAACGATGGAGCGCGCTGGCGATCCCCCACCGCCGCGGCGACTGGCCCGATCGCAATGCCGAGTATCTGCTCTATCAGACCGTCGTCGGCGCCTGGCCGCTCGAGCCCGAGCGCGCCGCCGCTTATATGGAGAAGGCGGCCCGCGAGGCGAAGTGTCACACCAGCTGGACCGACCCCGACGCCGCCTACGAAGAGGCCCTGCAGGGGTTCGTGCGCGGGCTGCTCGACGATGCGGCGTTCATCGAGGACCTCGCCGCCTTTGCCGCGCCGTTGGTCGAACTCGGTCGGGTGAACTCGCTGGCGCAGACGCTGCTGCGCGTCACCGCCCCCGGCGTGCCCGATCTCTACCAGGGCTGCGAGCTGTGGGATCTCAATCTGGTCGACCCCGACAATCGTCGACCCGTCGACTACGCCCGCCGCCGCCTGCTCCTCGAATCGCTTCCCGGCACGCCGCCGGCCGCCATCCTGGCGAGCAACGACGAAGGCTTGCCCAAGCTGTGGGTGATCCGTCAGGCCCTGCAACTGCGCCGGCGCCGGCCGCAGTGGTTCGGCACCGGCGGTGAGTATCAGGCGCTGGCGGCGTCGGGCGAGCGCGCCGCCCACGTCGTCGCCTTCACCCGCGCCGGGCATGTGCTGACCGTGGTCCCGCGCCTGATCATCGGCCTGGGCGGCGACTGGCGCGATACCAGTCTCGAGCTGCCTGCCGGCGCGTGGCTCAACCTGCTCAGCGGCGAATCCGTCGACGGCGGCCCGGTCGCCCTCGCCACCCTGCTGGCGCGCTTCCCAGTCGCCCTGCTCGAGCGAGTGTCCTGACCGCCGCGCGTTACCACGGAAGCCGATGCCCGCAGGCGCCCTCGAGCAATTCGCGCGCGCCGCCCTGGGTCGTCAACCGGCGTGCAGGACACACACTTCAGTGGTCGGGCGACCGCGGGCTGGCGACCGTGGTGGCGAGCGCGTCGCGATCCAGTACCGTGACGACCCCCACCGGGTGCCCCTCCGATACCTGCTCGTTGACGCGACAGTAGGTGATGACGAAGGGGCTGGTCCCCGGGGCTCGCGCCGCGAGCGGTATGGTCAAAACCCCACCGGCGCCCTCCAAGGGGGACAGGCATGCCAGCGCAATGCGCAACGTGCCCGGTTCGTTCGGATTGTCGACCAGCAGGCACCCCTCGGCGATCGCGGTCCGTCGCACCGCGCCGGCGATGCGGACGACGGCGGGGTCGTACGACAGGGCGAGCTCGAAGCCCTCGACACCTGTCGCATCGTCAACGGCGAAAGTGACCATCTGCGGAGCGCCACCCACTTCCAGCGTTGCATCGACGATCCGCAGGGTGACGGCCTGTGCCGGCGCCGCGAGGGCGGTCAACAACGCCAGTGCCGCGAGGTTGTTGGTTGCGTAGCCAGCTGTCCGCCGAGAGGTTGGCATCACCGTGCGAGGCTACGCAATTTGCGTGCACGGCGGCCCCCGCCAGTCGTCTAGATCATCTCGCGATCCTACGCGGCGATCGCCAGGGTAGAAGGTTCCGTCGCGCCGGAAAAATCTGCAAACCCAGTGCCTGGAAGCCGGTGCAGGCGGCTGTGCCCATCGAAGAGAACGCAAAATCACGGATTACGCGGATACGAGCCGAGGAAGCGGATTTCTGAGGGTTCTCTCCGTGAAATCCGTCAATCCGCGTAATCCGTGGTCGGCTTTTCGCTTTTGTGGGCAAAGCCGTGCAGGCCTTCGTTAGGGCTGCGCCGGTTGCAATCGGCTCTTTGTAGGGCTGGGCAGCTTCGGCAGAAAACGTTGCAGGATCGCTCAATTGACCAGGGCGCGACCAACCAGGGTGCGTTGAATTGCATTGGCCCGCTCCATGCTTTCCAAGAAGAGCGGGAAGCCAAATGAATCAGTTCTGGCCAGACGACGACGACGGTTCGCGTTCCAGGCTGACGCGCGCACCGCTGTTGGGCGTCAGCGTTCTGGTGGTCGAGGACGACGCGCTGAGCCGTGAAGGGCTGAGCTTGGTGCTGGAGAGTTACGGCGCAGAGGTGTCGAGTGTCAGCAACGCTCCCGCGGCGTTGGAGACCCTCGACGACACGCACCCGAGCGTGCTGATCAGCGACATCGGGCTGCCAGGCGAGGACGGATTGAGGCTCATTCGTCGTATACGCATGGATGAGCATTCGTCGCCCCGGCGGTTGCCGGCCATCGCGTTGAGCGGATTCTCCGATCCCGCCCTGCCGGGCATCTCGGTCTCGGCTGGTTTCGACTGCTTCCTGGCCAAGCCGGTCGACATCCCCGCATTGATCGCGGCTGTCGCGCGCCTCGTCGCCTCTCGGCGCGCAAGCCTGTAAGATCTGCAGCCCGTTGTTGCACTGGATCCGCATAGGGTCCGCCGCCTGAACGATAGACGGCGTGGCCTGACGCTTGCTTCAGAAAGGGACAGGAGCGTTGAGCACCAGGTAGCCGTGCTGTATTGGGGACTCGTCTGTTTCGTCGCCGCGTTGTTGGCTGGCTTGATCGGCTTTGGCGGCGTCGTTGGCGTCGCCAATGGTATCGCGCAGCTGTTCTTTGGACTGTTCCTGCTCCTGTGTCTGGTATGTCTCGCCGGGGCCGTGATCGGCTGGGGTCGGCCGCCGCGTTGAGCGGCGGCGGGCAGATAGAGGAGGACTACCGATGAACGCGATGCGCACGTTCCTACTGGCGATGGCCACCACACTGGTATTGGGCACGGCTGGGTGTGAGGAGAACAAGGGCCCGGCGGAGCGGGCGGGCGAGAAGATCGACGACGCCGTCGACCGGGCGGGCGATGCGGTCGAAGACGCCGGCGACAAGCTCGAAGACGCGACCGACCAGTGAGAACGCATGCAGCCGCACTCGACCAACGACGGGCGTGACGGGCGTCAGGCGCCGCGCGACCCGTCGATCGTGGACGCGCTGCTGCGCGTCTTCGAAAGCGGCCAGCGCATCGTCCTCGATCGCGTCGACCTGGCGCGCTACGATCTGGCGCAGCTGGCGGCCGGCGCGCTGCGCGGCACGGCGCTGATCGCGGGTGGCGCCGTGCTGGTGGCCAGCGCCTGGTTCACCTTGATGGCCGGCGTCGTGGTCTGGGCGCACCAGTCGTTGTCCCTGGTGGCCAGCCTGGCGCTGGTGGGCGGGATCAACGGTCTGCTCGGGGTGCTGGCCATCATGGCCGGCGTCGAGCGGGCGCGGCCCGACGTCCGCTTCGACGAGCTCCTCGGCAGCCCGACGGACGGCGCGGTCGGTTCGTCCGTCGGGCCCGGCAACGGTCACGATCGCCGCGAGGACGCCGAATGAGCGCCAACGGCAATCGGCGCCAGCAGCTCGTGGCGGCCGCCGCGCGCGACGAGCTCGAGTTGCAGCAGGCGCTGGCCGACCTGAAGCGCGCCGTGCGGCGGCCGTTCGAAGTCGGCGAACAGGTGCGCGAGCGCTTCGGCGCCCATCCGCTGCCATTCCTGCTCGGCGGCCTGCTGGTCGGCGTCTGGCTGGGCAGCCGCAGAGATTGAACGAGAAGGAGGCCATGCGATGAGTCAATCGACGCAGAGCAATTCAGCCGGTGTCAAAGCTGATGAGGCACCCGAGAGCGATACCGCTCGGGCGGAGTTGGCACAGTTGCAGGAACGTCTCGATGCCGTGCGCCGGGAGCTGTCGGTGGCCGATCGCCGCCTGCGTATCGCCGCCCGCCAGAACCCGCTGTTGGCCGTCGGGGTCGCTGTCGCCGCCGGCTATCTGCTCGGCCGTCTGCTGAAGCGGATCTGAAGGAGAACGTATGAGCGATCACAAGAAGCGCCCGAACGGCGCCGAGGACCAGGCCGGTGCCCGCGACCTGCTCGAGCAGGGCCAGCGCGTCCGCGAGGACATCGCCCAACTTGGCGACGTGGCGCGCCAGGCCGTGAATGGCTGGGAGTCGGTGTTGCGCGATCGGATGCGCCGTCAGCCCTATGCCACCCTGGCGGTGGCGGCGGGCGTCGGCTACGTGCTCGGCGGCGGCATGCCGCCCTTCGTGCTACGCGCCCTGCTCGGCTACGGCGGGCGCGTGGCGATCGACAATCTCATTGCGCAGTTCGCCACCGGCAACAGCGGCGGCGGCTCGCGCTCGTAAGCTCCGGCATGGCCGGAAAGGAGACCTGAGGATGGAATTCCCGCGCGACTTCACCCGCAATCTGCCTTCGACCGAAGAGATCATCCGTGCCCTGGGCCTGCAGGCGCCGCGCAGCCACAGCAGCGACATCGTGCCGAGCGTGGCGCTGTTCGGCGCCGGCCTGCTGGTCGGCGCCGGTCTGGCGCTGCTGTTCGCGCCCTCGAGCGGCCGCGAGCTGCGCGAAGAGATCGGCGAGCGCGCCTCCGAGTTGCGCGACAAGGTCGCCGGCGCGGCGGACGACGCCGCCGAGGCCGTCCGCAACGGCGGCGCTGGCTGAAAGCGTCCACGCTGCGAGGCCGCCAGGACAACACAATGATCGCCGGCGTCGTTGCCCACCAACGACGTCGATTGCGTAGTCACCGGCTCGCATGACGCGGATTCTGATCGTCGAAGACGAGCCCGACGCCGCCGAGAGCTTCGCGCTCCTGCTCGGCATCTCGGGGCATACCGTGTGCACGGCGGGCGACGGCCTGCAGGCCATCGATGCGGCGCGCGACTTCGAGCCCGACGTCGCGATCGTCGATATCGGTCTGCCAGGCATCGATGGCTATGAGGTCGCCCGCCGGCTGCGCGCCGAGCCCCGGCTGGAGCGCGTGCTCCTGATCGCACTCTCCGGCTACGGCGAGGACGAGGACAAGCGCCGCGCCCGCGCCGCTGGCTTCGATCACCACCTGACCAAACCCGTCGAGCTCGAGCAGGTCATGCGCCTGCTCGCGCCGCGCTGATCGGCCGCGTGGCCTGCGCCCGCCGGCGCCGGGCGCTTCTTACAGGCTGAGGCGGGTCAGTCTTACCGGCGGCGCCCGTGGTGTGCGTCCGCACGCGGTTCACCGCGCCGAGTCTGTGGTTGGCACGGCGCCTGCACTGCTCTCCTCGCAGCAACTCAACGCTGAACGTCATTCGCAGGAGGAGGAGATCATGAACGTACCGACGCGATTGGAGAACGAAGACGGCCGCATCGGCTATCTGCTCATGTGGCTCGTCGGCGTGCCGCTGCCCATCGTCCTCGTACTGTTCCTGCTGTTCCGCTGACCGACGCTCATACGCGATTGGATGGAAGGAGGTTCTCGATGAAGGCCAGAACGAAACGCCAGAAGCCGAGCGTGACGGCGCGTGCCAAACGTGCGACGCGCACGGTGGTGCGGGTGGCGAAGCGCGCCGCCTCATCGGCGCGGCGCGCGGCGCCGGCTCGCCAGTCGGCCATGCGCGCCGGACAGACCGACGCCGTGGCGCTGTTGCGCGCCGATCACAAGACACTGCGACGCTTGCTCGACGACTTGAAGTCGGCCACCGCCGTGGCGCGCCAGGCGCGCCTGCTGGCGCAGGTCGAAGAAGAGATCAAGGCGCACACGACGATCGAGGAGGAGATCTTCTACCCGGCGTTCCGCGCCGCGGCGGAGAGCAAGAAGGACCGCCAGATGTTCCATGAGGCGACCGAGGAGCATCGTGCCGCCGACATGGTGCTCAAAGAGGTCGGCGCCGCACGCGGATCGGTCGAAGTCTTCTCGGCACGCGCCAAGGTGCTCAAGGAGCTCGTCGAGCATCATGCCGAAGAGGAAGAGACGGAGATGTTCCCGCGCGCGCGCACGCTGATCGAGCCCGCCGAGCTGCGCCGTCTGGGCATGGCGATGGCGGAGCGCAAGCGGACGTTGAAGCGACCCGGTACCCTGCGCACGGTCGCGGCGTACGTCGGCGTAGAGATCTGACCACCTGCGCGCCCCATTGCGAGGCGCGCCCGGCCGGCCGACGGGTCGGCTACCAACTGATGAGAGGAGCACGACCATGAGCGGAGCTATGGACAAAGCCAAGGGACGCATCAAGGAAGCCGCCGGCGCGTTGACCGGTGACAAGAAGTTGAAGCGCGAAGGCCAGGTCGACCAGGCCGCCGGCGACGTCAAGGACGCCACCGAGAAGGTCATCGACAAGGTGAAGAAGGCCGTCAACGGCCGGTGAATCCAGCCTCGAGCGGTCGATGGCGGTC
>JBOHWA010000614.1:0-2140 GCA_050735855.1 Binatia bacterium | reverse complement strand
GGTGGTCGGCGTAGCGCGCATCGCCCATGACGCGCGGGATCGACATCTGCGGCAGCGTCGTGCTCGACACCTCGAGCCGCTTGGCCGCCAGCAGGCTGGAGCAGTAGGTTGAGAAGTTCTCGTCGCGGTCGCGGTTGAGGATCTCGATCCACCCACAGCGCGAGCCCGGCCAGGGGTATTCCTTGCTGATGCCGCGCATGGCGATGGCCGGGACGTCGCCGACCCACTCGCTGGCGTGCATGCGCTTGCCGCCGTAGACGATGTGGGCGTAGATCTCGTCGGTGATGATGAAGCAGTCGTTCTGGCGCGCGATTTCGGCGATCTCCTCGAGCAGCGCGCGCGGATAGACGGCGCCGGTCGGGTTGTCGGGGCTGAGCAGCAGGATGCCGGCGATCGAATCGTTGTACTTCACCTTCATGCGGATGTCGTCGAGGTTCGGCATCCAGCCGTTGAGCGGATCGAGGTCGTAGGTGAGGTGGCGGTAGCCGCTGCTCGCCGACTCGGCCGAGCTGTGCGTGCTGTAGGCCGGCGACGGACCGAGGACGCGCGCCTCGCGGCGCAGCTGGCCGTAGACCTTGGAGACGGCGTCGCCGAGGCCGTTGAAGAAGAGGATGTCGTTCGGCGTGATGTGCACCCCGCCCGGCCGCTCGTTGACCTTGGCGGCGAGGAACTCGCGCGTCGCCGGGACGCCTTCCGTGTCGCAGTAGGCCCACGAGATCGGCTGGTCGACCAGCTCGTGGACGATCTGGCGGATCCAGTCGGGCGGTGTCTCGCCCTTCTGCACCGGATCGCCGATGTTCTCCCAGGTCATCTCGACCCCGAGGTCGCGCAACTGCCGCCCGACGGCGACGATCTCGCGGATCTCGTAGGTGAGGTTCCCGGCCCCGACGTGGACGATATCGCGTCGCATGATCACCCGTGTTTACCGAGTCTGGCCGCGCATGGGTAGAGCTGTCCACGAATGGCGCTTCGGCGCGCCGCGCCGAAACGCCGCCACCGGCATATCGCTTTGGGCCGATCGTCCCCACCGGCCGGGCACGGCATGCCGTGCCCCTACCTGAAACCGGCGCATCGGCAGGAACATCCAACTATGGGCTCACCGTGGTAAGCCGCGGCATGGTAGGGGCACAGCATACCGTGCCCGGCCGGGCGGTGGCGAGAACGGTTGGCGACAGACCAGAGCGATAAGCGGGGGGGGGGGAAGCGCCCCTCCGGAGGAGAGGCACAGATGAAAACGTTCGCGATGATTGCAGGGTTGGCCGCCGTCTTCGCCGCCGGGGTGGCGTGTGGCGGGTTGTTCTCGAAGTCGCCCGATCCGGCCGCCGTCGAGGCCTCGTGCGACGGCCTGACCGGGCAGGCGAAGGCCGACTGCGAGAAGCGCACCCAGCCCTGACGTGCCCTCGCTCTACGGCCTCTTCGCCGCCGCCGGGTGCATCGCCGCGGTGCTCTGGCTGCGGCGCCATCGCGCCGGCCTCGGCGTGTCGGAGAACGAGTTCTGGGCGGCGATGTGGGCCCTGCTGCTCGGCGGGGTGATCGGCACCAAGCTGCTCTTCCTGGCGCTCGGCTGGCCGCACTACGCGCGCGGCGAGTTGCGCTTCTGGGCCGATTTCCAGATCGGCTTCGTCTTCTTCGGCGGGCTGATCGGCGCGGCGGCGGCGGGCGGGGCCTTCGCGCACTGGCGCGGCCTGAGCTTTCTGCGCGGCGCCGACTACTTCGCCGTGGCGATCCCGCTCGGGCACGCCATCGGGCGCATCGGCTGCTTCTTCGCCGGCTGCTGCCACGGCCGCCCGCCGCATCCGGTGCAGCTCTACGAGTCGGCCGGCCTGGCGCTGATCGCCTGGGCCTGCGCGTCGACCGTCGCCCGCGTCGAGGCCGGCACGCTGCCGCGCGGCAGCGCGTTCCGCCTTTACCTGCTGCTCTATGGCACGTTGCGCCTGCTGCTCGACCCGTTGCGCGGCGATGGACGGCCGGAGCGCTTCCTCGGCCTGATCTCACACCAACAGGGCATCGCGCTGGGGCTGATCGCGGTGGCGCTGGTCTGGGGCTTCACCGCGCGACGCGGCCCCCATCACGGCCGTGGAGGGCGCCGGGCCCTCGGCGCCGGGGGTTGGGCGGGGTGATCGCCGCAGACACGGCGCCG
>JBOHWA010000613.1:0-4604 GCA_050735855.1 Binatia bacterium | reverse complement strand
GTGCAGGGGGCGCCGGTCCAGACGAGCAGCGTGTCGTCGCGCGGTCTCATGCGCCGCGGGCGCGGTCGGCCTGCCGGCGGCGCCGCCACGACAGTCCGAGACCGGTGGCGATGGCGAGCAATGCGGCGGCGACGGCGGCGACGCGCGCCCACGGCGTGCCCCGAGCGGGCGGCATCTGCCAGGCAAACTCCGCTTCGCGGGCTTTGACCAGTGCCGTCAACTCGCCCGGCAACGTCGCCGGCGGCGTGCCGCTCAGCGTGGTCAGGGCGAACTGCGCCGTGGTGACGAGTGCGGCTCTGGCGGTGCTTGGGTGGCCGACCTGCAGCACGACCTCGCCCTCCGGGCAGGCGTAGGTGGCACGCACCAGCGTGTGCTCGATGGAGCCGGCGGTGAGCTTGCAGCCGCTCGCCAGCGTCGCCCCCTTGCCGAGCATGGTCGCCAGCAGCTCCTCCTGGCCGGGTGGGATCGCCGGCTCGGTGAGATCGCCGTATTCGTTCGGCTTGGCCGTCGGCGCCTGCGCCCACAGCGCCACCGGCCCGGTCAGCAGCGCCGCGCAGGCGAGAGAGGCGATGGCCCTACCAAGCAGCATCGTTGTCAGGTGCCACAGGCGCTGGGCGAAGTCCACGTCGCGCCGGCCAAACGCGCTACGGTGCCACGGTTGACGTATTAACGCTACGGGATGTAGCGTTAAGCAGATGGCGGTTGGCGCGCTACGGATTGGCGGTCGCAGCGCGCGGGTCCGCGCCGCCGTGCTCGGCGCTGCCTTGGGCATCTTGCGCGAGCACGGCTTCGCGGCGCTGACGTTCGATGCCGTCGCCCAGCGTGCCGGCGTGCATCGCACGACGCTGCATCGGCGCTGGTCGTCGCGCGCGGCCCTGGTCGCCGCGGCGCTCGTCGCGCACTCCGCCGAGCGCGTGCCGATTCCGGATACGGGCTCCCTGGAGACGGATCTGCGCGCCTTCGCCCGTTCGGTGCGCGATGCCATCGCGTCGCGCACCGGCAGAGGCATCGCTTCGGCCCTGGCCGATCCCTCCGTCGCCGGGGAACTGGCCGACCTCAACCAGCGCTTCTGGGCGGCTCGATTCGAGGCGACCCGCAGCATGGTCGAGCGCGCGATCGCACGCGGCGAGCTCCCCGCATGCGCCGATTCGCGCCTCGCGATCGAGCTGGTCGGCGGGCCGATATGGTTCCGGACCTTCGTCGTCGGCACCCGGGCGGACGACCATTTCGTCGACCGGGTGGTCGACGCGGCGTTGGGGGCGCTTTCTCGATGATCGACAGCGAGGCGCAGAGCGGCGCGGTGCGCGACATGGTCCTGGCCAGCCCGCGACTGACCGGCTTTGCCGGCGGGCGCGACGCGGTCCAGCGGATGATCGATTCGATCGAGGACGCGTGGCTCGACATCGGCGGGCGGCGCGTGCACCTGGACGTGCACCACGCCGCCGAGCCGCGCGCGAGCATCGTCTTTCAGCCGGGCAGCGGCGCCCATGCCCGCGTCTACTTCCTGATGGCCGGTCTGTTGGCGCGCCACGGCTTCAACGTGCTGGCGATCGACCGGCCGGGCCACGGGGCCTCGGACGGCGCGCGCGGCGACTGCACGATCGAGGAGGCCCTCGCGGCGTCCGCGGCGGCCATCGGTGCAGCGGCGGCGCGCTGGCGGCTACCCGTCGTGCTGATGGGCTCGAGCATGGGCGGGCTGTTGACCGTCTTCGGTCTCCTGCGCGGCCTCCAACCCGACCTCGCCGTCGCGCACAACTTCGTCTACCCGGGCAAGCTCGCCTCGTTCCGCTTGCGCGCCGGCTGGATCCGCCGCTACCGGACCAAGCCCTATGCGCTCACCAAGCTGGTGCACAACTTCGCGACGCTCTCCAGCGATCCGGCCGTGATCGACTACATGACCGCGCGCGTCGATCCGGCCGCGGCGTGGGAGCTCAGCCCGCGCAGCGTCGCGAGCATGTTCGCCTTCAATGTGAAGGCGCCGGCGACGTCGCCGCCGCTGCTGGTGGTCTCCGGGGCGAAGGACAAGGCCATTCCCGCCTCGGCGACCCGCTTCTTCACCTGGTGGTCCGGCTTGCAGGGCTACGACGTCGAGGTGCTGCCGGGCGCCGGCCACCTGTTGTTCCACGATCATCTGGACGTCTCGCTGCCACTGGTGCGAGAGTGGCTCGACCTGCGGCTGAACCGCCGGCGGCCGTAGCGCGACGGCTAGTCGTCGAGCCGATAGAGTGCCAGGCGCCGCGCTTCCGTCGCCGGGGCGCAGAAGTCCTGCCAGGCGGCGCCGGCGTACACCGCGCAGGGGACGAACGGGGCGGCGACGACATCGAGGGCGTCGAGCGCGGTGGTGCGGCGTTGGCGCAGCAACGCGGCGCACTGCACGTGGGTGAAGGGGTAGACCTCCTGCTCCAGGCAGGGCAGGCCGCCGACGAACAGGCAGGTGCCGGGCGCGCAGCCGCTGCGCTCGGGGTGTTCGAGGTACTCGGTGATGCCGATCAGGCGCGGCAGCGCGGCGGCGCCGGGCTGCGCGGCGCGGATCATGGCGTACTTGTGCATCACCTCGAGCGTCGATCCGGCCTGGCGGCGCAGCAGCTCGTCGTCGGGCACGACCAGCGCCGCGGTGCCCGGCGGCAGGGCGGCGAGCAGGCCGGTGAACCATTCGTGCTCGGCCATCTCCAGGTGGCGCGCGCCGAGCTGCGCGCGCAGCAGCCAGGGTTGGACGGCGAGGACGAGCAGCGCCACGGCCGCCAGCCGGCGCGCCGGGCGGCGGCCGCCGAGCATCAGCGCGAAGCCCCAGGCGGCGAGCGGCAGCAGCACCACCAGCCAGTTGGCGAAGATGCGCGCCGCGCTGTGGCCGGAATCGGTGGTCAGCACCACCAGCCCGCCGGCCATCACCCAGGGCAACAGGGCCAGCGCGCCGCGCGCCAGCCCACGGTAGACGCCGATGGCCAGCGTGCCGGCGAGCAGCAGCGGGATGGCGGTGAAGGGGTTGAGCACCAGGTGGTGCAGCAGCAGATCGAGGCCGCGCGCGACGTCGAAGCGCGCCCGGTACGACACCGACGCGCCCGCCGCCGCGACCGCGTAGGCGGCGACCAACAGCGCGGCCGGCGCCAGCGCGGTGCGCAGCGCCGGCCAGGCCAGCGCGCGGCGCCGCGCCAGCAGCCACGCCGCCACCGGCAGGAGGAAGAGCAGGTTTTCGTAGCGCACCTGGGTGAGCAGGGCGAGGCCGGCGAAGCCGCCCAGCCAGTGCAGGCGCGTGGCGCGCGGGTGTTGGCGCCGCGCCGCGCCGCCGGCCAGCAGCGCGTACGATGCCGCGGCGAGGAAGCCGCTGGCGATCGCCAGCGCGTCGGAGGCGGAGAACAGGATGTGCAGCGGCGAGACGGCGATCAGCAGCGCGGCCAGCGCCGCGAGCAGGGGCTGGCGCGGCGCCAGCGCGCGGCAGGTCAGGTAGACCAGCGGCACGGTGAGCGTGCCGGCCAGGCGATTGAGCCGGATGCCCTGTTCGATCTGGCGGGCGGTCAGTTCGTACCAGGGCGAGTACAACTGCGCGCTGCCGAAGTAGCCCTGGTAGCCGAGCAGCAGCCGGCTGTAGGGGATACCGCCGAGGTCGAGCAGGTTGGCGCTGGCGATCCCCCAGCGCAGCCAGGCGGCCAGACCGGTGAGGCCGAGCAACACGGCGATCTCGCCCAGCCGGTCGGGCGCGGCGCGCAGGCGGCGCGGGCGCAGGTGCCAGGCGAGCACCAGCGCGGCGCAGGCGAGGAACAGCAGGACGTTGAGGCGGACGGCGAGCAGCCAGTACGGGTGGTCGTCGTCGCCCCTGCCGAACAGCAGGTTCAGCCAGCCGACGGCGTACTCCATGGGCGGGGGTTGTATGAGGGGCGGGGGAAGTGCCGCAACCTGACGTTTCGCGTCAAGGGAGGAGAGCCAACAACGGACTGAACGGATTGAACGGATTTCTTTGGGCTGTGCCCGGTGCAAATCGACGTCCCCCTGGAGGGCGCCGGTCCCTCGGCGCCGGGGGTGGAGGGGAGGGGTGCTTATCGCGCGCGTAGAATCAGTCCCGTCCGTTGAATCCGTTCAATCCGTTGTTCGATCAGGATCTCTTGGGCCACGCATGCGGTAGGGTGCGGCCATTTGTATCCGCGGGGCTCAGTAGGAGAGAGTGCGCCGGATGCCGCCGTCGAGGGTGCGACTCGCCGCGCTCGCCTGCCTGCTGGCGGGCGGCGCGGCGCTGCTGTGGCCGCCGCGGCCGGCACCCGGCGGACCGACCTGGGCGGCGCTGCTGGCGCCGTACAGCCAGGGCGCGCCGGTTGCCGATGGCTTCCGCATCGCGGCGGTGCAGTTCGGCGCGGCGCACGGCCTGGTGCTGTCGCTGCACCGCGACGGCGATGCCGCCGCGGTCGAGGTGCACCTGCTGCCGCGCGGCGTGTGGACCGGTATCCGCGAGTCGGCCAGCTTCGGCATCGGCTATGAGACCGCGCGCTCGCCGGCGCCGCAGCGCGAGGCGGTGACCGAGGCGCTGGCGCAGGCGATCCGCCAGCGCGACGCGGGAGGATTGCCGGCGCCGGCGGCGATCGCGCTCGGCGCCGACTTCACCGTCGGCGCTGCAC
>JBOHWA010000612.1:0-4422 GCA_050735855.1 Binatia bacterium | reverse complement strand
GTGCTGAGCCCAACCGCGGCGTGCGCGGCGAGCACGGCGCCGAGGGCCCGGCGCCCTCCACCAGGCTGCCGCTCGCCGGCTGACCCGACCGCAAACAGACCCCCGACCCGCGCGAGGCACCCTTTGGAGTGCGGGCGACCGCGGTCCGCATGGTATGGTGGGACGGTGATCCGGCGCCTCGTGCTCGCTGTCCTCCTCCTGTTCGCACTGCCGGCCCACGCCGACCCCGGCGCGGCACGCGCGTACCTCGCCACCGTCCAGGCGTCGCCCGAGTTGCAGGCCTTCCTCGACCGCACCATCGCCGCGCTGCTGGCCACCGACGCGGCGCTCAAGCGCAGCGAGCTGCGCGTCGCGCTGCTCGATCTCAGCCGTCCCGGGCCGCCGCGCCTGGCGCAGCATCACGGCGCGGTGCCGATCTATCCGGCCAGCGTGATCAAGTTCGTCTACCTGATGGCGGCCTATGCCTGGCAGGAGCGGGAGACGCTGCGCATCGACGCGGCGCTCGACCAATCGCTCACCCATAGCATACGCGAGAGCAGCAACCGGGCGACCCAGGAGGTCTTCTGGCGGCTGACCGACACCGAGCCGGGACCCGACCTGCCGCCCGATGCGTACGCGGCGTTCCGCCAGCGGCGGCTGCGCGTCGACGCCTGGCTGCGCGAGCTCGGCATCGATGGTCTGCACTGCGTCAACCCGACCTACGACGGCGGGCCCGATCTGTTCGGCCGCGATGTGCAATTCCTCAAGGACCGCAGCGTCGCCGGCGGCCTGCCGAGCCGCGGCGACGAGTATCCCAACCGCAACGCCATGACCGCCAACGGCACCGTCGCGCTGCTCGCCCTGCTGGCCACCGACCGCGCCCTGACGCCGGCCGATTCCGCCACGGTGCGCCAGCGCATGCGGCGCGACCCGCGCGAGCAACCGCACCTCGCGGCGCGCATCGCCGGCGGGGCGGCGCGCACGCCGGGGCTGCAGGTCTATGCCAAGAGCGGCACCTGGGGGCCGATCTACGCCGACGCCGGCATCGTGCGCGACGCCTCCGGCCGCCAGTTCGCGCTCGCCGTCTTCACCCAAGGGCGCCCGCCCTATCGCGGCGACTTCATCGCCGAGCTGACCCACCAGAGCGTGCGCGAGCTGCTGCTCGGCTCAGCGCTGCCGTAAGAAGGACGCGGCACCGACAACGGATTTCGCGGATTGAACGGACTCCGGAGCCTGCGGCCCTGGCATCCAATGGGCAGGGCTGCGCATCTGTGGTTTGTACGTGTCGTTCGGAAGGAGATCGCATGGAGTTTGGCATTCAGCTCGGCAATCTGGAGTGGCAGCGGCTGCGCGACGTGGCGCAGGCGGCGGAGCAGCTCGGCTACCACACGCTGGTGCTGCCGGATCACTTCCTCATGGAAGGGCCCGAGCGCCAGGCGCTGCCCGAGTACCACGGCTACGAAGCGATGGTGAAGGCGACCGTCCTGATCGAGGCGACCAAGACCGCCCAGATCGGCCACCTGGTGCTGTGCAACCTCTTCCGCCATCCGGCCATCGCGGCGCAGGCCCTGATGTCGCTCGACACGCTGAGCGGTGGGCGCACATTCATCGGGCTCGGCACCGGCTGGACGGAAACCGAGTTCCGCATGACCGGCATCCCCTTCCCCGCCATCGGCGTCCGCCTGCGCATGCTCGACGAGGCGCTGACCGTCATCCGCAGCCTGATGACGCAGGAGACCACGACCTTTGCCGGCGAGTTCTACCAGCTGCGCGACGCGGTGCTGTACCCGAAGCCGGTGCGCCAACCGCATCCGCCGATCCTGCTCGGCGGCGGCGGCAAGGGCCTGCTGCGCCTGGCCGCCAAGCACGCCGACGTGATCAACATCATCTCCGACGCCGGCCGGCCCGGCTACATCTCGCTGGCGGAGATCGGCAAGCTCACCGACGAGTCGTACCAGGGCAAGATCCGCTTCGTGCGCGAGGAAGCCGCGCGCCTCGGCCGCGACCCGCGCGCCATCCGCATCAGCAACGTCATCTTCACCACGATCATCACCGACTCGCCCGCCGCGACGCGCGCCGCGGCCGAGGGCATGGCGGGCTTCTTCCGGTTGCCGGCGGACGCCGTCGGCCGCTCGCCGCTGGCCCTGATCGGCACGCCGGAGGAATGCGCCGCCGAGCTGCAGCGCCGCAAGCGCGACTGGGACATCTCCCAGTTCATCTTCTCGTTCAGCGACGAGGCGGTGATGCGGCGCCTGGCGACGGAAGTGTTCCCGCACGTCTGAGTCTCGCGGCGCGTTGCGCCGCGAGATGTGACCGGTGACCCGGTGGGCCGGTTCGCTGGCGGCTCCGGTAGCGCGGGCCTCCGTGCCCGTCTGGCGCGCGGCGGCGCGCCAGCAGCGCGTGGTACCGCGCGACGCGCAGGCTGGGCTCCGCGGACGGAGTCCAGACGGGCACGGAGGCCCGCGCTACCAGAAGAGAGACTCAGCGGTCGAGCACTTCCAGCTTTTCGCGTTCGGCGAACTCCTCGCGCAGCGCCTGGTAGTCGGCGGCGGCGAAGGGCTTGAAGGTGGTGTCGCCGCGGCGGCGCCAGTAGAGCGGCGCGTCGGCCAGGCGGCGGCGGTCGAAGTGCTCCTTCTTGTAGTTGCGCACCAGGACCTTCTGCGTCTGGGTGTACTCGAAATCGTCGACGACGCGGACGAAGTCGGGGAACCACTTGCGGTCCATGCTGGCGCCGCTGACCTGCTCCTCGCACCAGTCGAAGAACGCCTGCGGGTCGAACTGCGCCCCGGCGCGCAGCTTGAGCGCCGTCATCACCAGCTCGTCCGACACCGGGCAGGGCACCCCGAAGGCGACCGCCAGCGCGATGTCCGGATGTTCGGAGATGATGCGGCCGACCTGGCCGGCGGAGAAGTTCTCGCCGTCCTTGCGGATCCAGTCGTCGGTGCGGCCGTCGAAGTAGAGGAAGCGGCGGCCGTCGACGACCAGCATGTGGCCCAGGTCGCCCGAGTGGTAGACGCCGTCGCGGAACTTGTCGGTGTTGGCCTTGGCGTTGTCGAAGTAGCCCTGGAAGAGGCCGGTGTCGCCGGCGACGCGGGTGATCTCGCCGACGCACTGCTCGTAGTTGAGCAGCTTGCCGTCGGCGCCGAGCTCGGCCGGCGGGCATTCCTTGCCGTTGCCGTCGAGGATCTTGACCGCCGGATCGATCACCTCGCCGACGCTGCCGCGCGGGTCGCCCTTGCGGCGGAAGGTGCTGATCGCCGCTTCGGTCGAGCCGTACAGCTCGTACATGTCCTCCAGCCCCATCCACTTGACGAAGCGGTCGATGTCCGGCGGCGCCGCGCCGTTGCCCACCGCGCACTGCATCTTGTTGCGCGAGCTGTGGGTGATCTCCTTGGCGATGCGCGCCTCGTCGCCGCCGTACTCCTTCTCGATCGCGCCGAGCACGTAGTGCACCGGCTCGCCGACGTAGTTCCAGAAGGTCACGCCGTGCTTCAGCACGTCGGGGACGAACTGGCTGGCGCTGAAGCGCTCGCGCAGGGCCATCGCGCCGCCGACCCAGAAGGCCGGCATGAAGCCGACGAACATGGCGTTGGAGTGGAAGAGCGGCATGCAGGCGTAGCCGACCGCGTCCTGCCCGAGCCCGATGTTGGCCGAGACGCCGAAGCCGGTGGCGCAGAGCTTGGTGTGGTTGTTGTTGATGCCCTTGGGCAGGCCGGTGGTGCCGGAGGTGTAGATGACCATCAGGTTGGTGTCGGGCGCCACCTCGACGCTCGGCGCGGCGAGCGATTTGCCGTCCGCCGCCACTTCCTTCTGCAGGCAGGTGCGCAGATCGGCGGCGCGGTCGAAGTCGCCCTTGCCGGTGCGCAGGATGAGAATGTTCTCCGGCGCCACGTGGGTCAGCTCGCCGCGCACCCGTTCGAGCTCGGGCCACAGCTTCTCGTCGACGACGATCAGGCGGGCGCGCGACTGGTTGAGCACGCCCGACAGCACCTCGCCGCGCAGGCCGGTGTTGACGCCGAACAGCGTCAGCCCGGCGAAGCCGCAGCCGCCGAAGACCGCCAACAGCTCGAAGTGGTTCTCGAGGATCATGGCGACGTGCCCCGGGCGGCCGGCGTCGATCGGGCCCAGACGCTTCAGGAGGAAGTGCGCCAGGCGCACCGATTCGTCGCGGAACTGCTTGTAGGTCCAGGTGCGATCGCCCTGCATCAGCAGGACCTTCTTCTCGGTCCCGGGATGCTTGGCGCGCGCCTCGATCTGCTCGCCGACGGTGAAGCCGGCCTCGAACGTCAGCGGTGGTACCGGCACGTCGCGCCTCCTGCGAAGGGTCTCATTCGCGGTGACTTAGCAGCGGCCGCAACCGTTTGTCGACGGGCGAATCATTCGCGCCGCGCCGCGGCGGTCGTATCGTCACGAGCACCGCCTGGAGGGCGCCGGTCCCTCGGC
>JBOHWA010000611.1:0-2784 GCA_050735855.1 Binatia bacterium | reverse complement strand
CTGGCGCGCGAGTTGGAGAGCGCCTACGGCGTCGCCACCCGGGTGGTGCCGATCGATCTGGCGGCGGCCGACGGTGCCACGCGCCTCGCCGATGCGGTCGCCGACCTGCCGATCGCGGTGGTGGTGGCCAACGCCGGCTACGGCCTCGCCGGCCACTTCGAGAGCCAACCGGCCGAGCGACTGCGCGACATGGTGCAGCTCAACTGCGTCGCCCCGGTCATCCTGGTCCGCGCCCTGTTGCCGGGTCTGCAGGCGCGCGGCCGCGGGGCGATCATCGTCACCGGCTCGGTGGCGGGGCGCCAGCCGGTGCCGTTCAACGCCGTGTACAGCGCCACCAAGGCCTTCGACCTGGCCTTCGGCGAAGCGATCTGGGCGGAGTTGCAGGGCAGCGGGATCGACGTGCTGGTGATCGAGCCGGGCCCGACCGTCACCGAGTTCCAGGCCGTCGCCGGCGAGACGCCGCACGACGGCGAGCCGCCCGCCCAGGTCGTCGGCGTGGCGTTGAACGCGCTGGGCCACCAGCCATCGGTCATCTCCGGCTGGCGCAACTGGCTGCGCGCCAGCGGCATCCGGCTGGCGCCGCGCTCGCTGACGGCGCTGATCGCCGGCCGGGTGATGGCCGTCTGGGTGCCCGGCGACGGCCGCTGAGCGCGCGCCTCCGGCCGCCGGGACGGCGAGGCTTCCGCCGAGCCACGCAGCGATCGGGGCGTTGTGCGCACGCCGGGTTGTGATAGCGCCAGAACACGAGCGAGGGTAGCGCGATGGCAAACGAACAGTTCACGGTGATCGACGACGGCCGCGCGGTCGAGCTGGCGGCGCAGGTGGTGGACGACTCGGTGCGGCTGACGCCGGCGGCGTTGCGCGCGGGGCTCGGCTGGGAATTGAAGCCGGCGGGGCTGTGCCGCGGGGCGCTGTGCGTGCCGGTGCGCGACGGTGCGGGCCTCGTGGTCGACGGCGCCATCGACCTGGCGGCCTTCGCGCGCGTGCTGCAGCGGCCGTTCGTGCTCGACGTCACCGAACGCGTCGCCGCGCTGGGCGTGGCCGCCGACGAGCGCGCCGCGCAGCTGGCGACCCTCGAGGCGCCGGAGTTCGAGCTGCCCGACCTCGACGGCCGGCGGCACGCGCTCTCGCAGCAGCGCGGCAAGAAGGTGCTGCTGGTCGCCTACGCCTCATGGTGTGGCTGCCGCTACGATCTGCCCGCCTGGCAGGCGCTGCACGAGGAGCTCGAGGACGAGGGCTTCACGGTCATCACCGTCGCGCTCGACAAGAGCGCCGACGACGCGCGCCCCTTCATCGAGGCGGCCCAGCCGACCCACCCGAGCCTGGTCGACAGCGACCACCGGCTGGCCGACCTGTACGGCATGATCAACGTGCCGACCGCGGTGTGGATCGACGAAGAGGGCAGGATCGCGCGGCCCAACGAGGTCGCGTTCGGCAACGACATGTTCAAGGAGCTGACCAACTTCGAGTCGGCCGCCTACCTCGACGCGGTGCGCGCCTGGGTGCGCGAGGGCCGGCTGCCGTTCGATCGCAGCGCGGCGCGCCAGCATCAGATGCTGCCCAACGCCGACGAGCAGCTGGCGCGGACCGAGTTCGCCGTCGCCTGGCACCTGCACCAGCGCGGCCGCACCGAGGCCGCGGTGCGCCACTTCGCCCGCGCCGGCGAGCTGTCGCCGAACGATTGGACCATCCGCCGCGCGGCGATGCCGATCATGGGCATCGACCCGATGACCTCGCCGCAGTTCCTCGCCCTGTTCCAGGAATGGACCGACCGCGGCCGGCCGTACTACACCCCCCGCCCGGCGGGCTGACACCCCCTCACCAAGGAGCGAGCATGGCGCAGGAGCCAACCGATAAGAGCATGCACCGCATGCTGAAGTTCGTCGAAAGCTACTGTCAGAAGTCCGGCACCGTGGTGCACCCCGATCCCGAGGTCACCGAGGCGGTGGTGAAGGGCCTGGCGTGCAATCAGGACACGCTCGGCAAGCCGCTCTGTCCGTGCCGCTTCTATCCCAACAAACAGGAAGAGATCACCCATCGCACGTGGATCTGCGCCTGCGACGACATGCAGATCTACAAATATTGCCATTGCCTGCTGTTCGTCACCGCCGAGGGGCTGCCGATCACCGAGTACCTGCCGGAGGATCACGACGGCCGCGCGGTGTACGGCGAGGTCAAGGACCCGACCCCCGACAAGGGCCGCCCGCTGCGCAACAAGGCCGCCGAGCGGGAGATCGAGCGCCGCGAGCGCCCGTGCTGAGCGGCGCCGCGACATGACGCTCGAGATCCGCCTCGAAGCGTTCGAGGCGCGCGCCCTCGGCGTGCTGGTCGAGAAGGCGCTGACGACGCCCGAACAGTACCCGTTGACGCTCAATGCCGTGGTCAACGGCGCCAACCAGAAGAGCAACCGCGAGCCGGTGCTGTCGCTCAGCGACGACGCCGTCAGCGAGGCGCTCGATGGGCTGATCGACAAGGAGCTGGCGCGCAAGGTGTTCCCGGGCAACAGCCGGGTCGACAAGTACTGCCATACCGCCACCTCGACGTTGAAGATCGACGTCACGCAGCTGGCGGTGCTTGCCGAGCTGCTCATGCGCGGGCCGCAGAGCCCGGCCGAGCTGCGCACGCGCGCCGGCCGCATGCTGCCGATCGACAGCGCCGAGCAGTTGTCCGCCGTGCTCGACGCCCTGTCGGCGCGCAGCATGGTCGAGCGCGTTCCGCCCGGGCGCGGCTACCGGGCCGAGCGCTTCGTCCAGCTGCTCTGCCCCGGGCTGCACGGGCTCGACG
>JBOHWA010000610.1:0-2811 GCA_050735855.1 Binatia bacterium | reverse complement strand
GCGCTACGCGGCCCAGCTCGCGGCGCCGTTTCGCTGGCGCGAGCTGACGCGCGCGGCGCCGGCGGGCGCGATCGCCCCGCGCTCGGCATAGCTGCGCCGCAGCCGATTGCTGGTCGCTTCGGATCGGTCTTCCTGGGTCCGCCTTCGTCCCAGCGAGTGGACCGTCGCCGCGTTCCGCGCTAGCACCGGCGCATGAGCAAGGCGCGTACGGTGTTCGTCTGTCAGAGCTGCGGCGCGCAGCAGACGCGCTGGCTCGGGCGCTGCCCGGACTGCCAGGAGTGGAACTCGTTGGTCGAGGAACGGCTGGCGGTCGAGCCCAAGGCCGGGGCGCGCGGCGCGCGCGACACTTCGCCGCGCAAGCCGCAGCCCATCACGGCAGTGGAGCCGAGCCGCGAGGAGCGCAGCAGCAGCGGCATCGGCGAGCTCGACCGGGTGCTCGGCGGCGGCGTCGTGCCCGGCTCGGTGGTGCTGATCGGCGGCGATCCCGGCATCGGCAAGTCGACGCTGGTGCTGCAGGCGCTGGCGCAGCTCGCCAAGCGGCGGCCGGCGCTGTACGTCTCGGGCGAGGAGTCGCCGCAGCAGGTGAAGATGCGCGCCGACCGCCTCGGCGTCGCCGAGCCGGGGCTGCTGGTGCTGGCCGAGACCGGCGTCGAGGCGATCCTCGAGCATGCGCGCGCCATCGATCCGGTGGTGCTGGCTGTCGACTCGATCCAGACCGTCTTCACCGAGCAGCTCGGCTCGGCGCCGGGCAGCATCGGCCAGGTGCGCGAGAGTGCGGCGCAGATCGTCCAGTTCGCCAAGCGCCACGATCTCGCCTGCATCCTGGTCGGCCACGTCACCAAGGAAGGATCGTTCGCCGGCCCGCGCGTGCTCGAGCACATGGTCGACACGGTGCTGTATTTCGAGGGCGATCGCGGCCACTCGTTCCGCATCCTGCGCGCGGTCAAGAATCGCTTCGGTTCGACCAACGAGATCGGCGTCTTCGAGATGAAGGAGTGCGGCCTGCAGGCGGTCGCCAACCCATCGGCGCTGTTTCTCGCCGAGCGGCCGGTCGACGTCCCCGGCTCGGTGGTGATCGCCAGCCTCGAGGGGACGCGGCCGATCCTGGTCGAGCTGCAGGCGCTGGTCTCGCCCAGCTCGCTGGGCACGCCCCGGCGCACGACGCTGGGCATGGACCACAACCGCGTCGCGCTGTTGGTCGCCATCCTGGAGAAGAAGATGGGTCTGCAGATGCACGGCCATGACATCTTCCTCAACGTCGCCGGCGGGGTGCGGCTCGACGAGCCGGCGGCCGATCTCGGGGCGGTGGCCGCCGTGGCGTCGAGCTTTCTCGACAAGCCGATCGACCCGCACACGCTGATCGTCGGCGAGGTCGGCCTGGCCGGCGAGGTGCGCGCCATCGGTCAGGCCGAAGCGCGCGTCTGGGAGGGCGCCAAGCTCGGCTTCAAACGCTGCATCCTGCCCGAGACCTCGCGCAAGCAGTTGCCCGCCATCGACGGCGTCGAGCTGCGCGGCGTGCAATCGCTGAACGACGCGTGGGACGTCCTGTTCTGACCTGCTAGCTTGACCGATCGAAGATTTCACCGCGGAGGCGCGGAGACGCGGAGATCGCGGACAGATGCAGAATCGGGAACCCTTCTCAGCAAGCTGACTCGAGACAGTGCCCAGCAGTGCATTCCGTCGCTGCGACCTCCGCGTCTCCGCGCCTCCGCGGTGAAATCCTTGGTCTTACGACGACGAAGGCCGCGCCGCGCGCAGCAGCGGGAGGAACAGCAGGATGAGCGCCAGGCAGGAGGCGATGTTGCCGGCGGCGATGACGGCGAAGACGGCGTCGTCGCCGGCGCCCCAGACGCGGGTGAGGGCGATCGCGGTGCCGACCACGATGATGACGCGGGCGATCATCACGGTCAGCGGCACGACGGCGCGCCCGAGGCCCTGGAAGGCCGAGGCGATGACCATGCTGACGACGATGAAGAGGTACGACGGGCCGACCAGCCGAAAGTAGGTCGAGCCGACGCGCAGGACATCGGGCGCGCTGGAGAAGAGGCCGATCCACAGCTCGGGGCGCCAGGTGACCAGGGCGGCGGGCACCGTGACCAGGCTGATGGCGAGCAGGGCGGATTGGCGCACGTAGCGGCCGACCAATTCGGGGCGCGCCGCGCCGCTGGCCATGCCGACCAGTGTCATGCCGGAGGCGGCGACGCCGAAGCCGAGCGAGAAGAGCAGGAAGTCGAGGCGCGTGCCGAGGCCGTAGGCGGCGAGGTGGGCGTTGCCGAAGCGCGCCACGGTGCCGGTCAGCACCACCAGGGCGATGTAGTTGAGGGCCGCCGACAGCGAGGCGGGCACGCCGACGCGCAGGATCTCGGTGAGATGCCGGCCGACGAGCCGGCGCGGTACCAGGCGCGGATGGAATGCGGCGCGGCCGCCGAAGATGTACCAGCCGCGCGGCACCATGCCGATCACCTGCCCGGCGATGGTCGCCAGCGCGGCGCCGACCAGACCGAAGCCGAGGGTGAACATGAACACCGGCGTGAAGGCGATCTGCAGCACCAGCGAGAGCGTCGAGCAGACCGCCGGGACGCGCACGTTGCCGCTGCCGCGCAGGATGCTGTCGCAGGTGCCGACGGTGAAGGTGACCAGCAGCCCGGCGAACAGCACGCGCGCGAAGAGCACCGCCTGGTCCAGCACGATGCCGTCGCCCCCCATGGCGCGGAACAGCGCCCCGCCGGCCAGCTCGGTGGCGGCCGTACAGGCGACGGCGAGCAGCAGGGTGAGCGCCAGGGCGTGCTCGGCCAGCGCGCGGGCATCGGC
>JBOHWA010000609.1:0-13161 GCA_050735855.1 Binatia bacterium | reverse complement strand
CCGCGTCAGCATCCGCGTCGGCGGCAGCGGCCGGCGCGGCGGGGGCGACAGCGCCCTTGGCGGCGTCCTGCGCGGCGTCCTTCGCCGCGCCCTTCAACATGTCGCCGTACTGCGCCTCGGCGCTGGCGGCGACGGCGAGGAACAAGGCAAGCGTGGCCGGCAGCGCGAGGGCGCGCAGCCAGTGTATCCGGAGCTCTGATGCCTGGGTCATCGGCCGATCCTCCTGTCGTTGTCGTGCGAATCGCCCCATGCGAACGCACTGTGCGTGCTGCTGTGGTCGCCCACTCCACGCGCACGGTCGTCTGGCTGGCTGTCGGCAACCGAACCGGACGCCGTGCTCCGCCACTGCGAGGTGCTGATCCGGGTATATCCCGACCTGGCGGACTGTCAACGTGCAGATGGCACAGCGGGCGGCGACGGGATACACACCAGGCATGGCGATCAACGTTCTTGGCATCGCCGGCAGCCTGCGTGCCGGCTCCTTCAACCGGGCGCTGCTGCGGCTGGCGGTGGAACTGGCGCCGCCGGGGATGACGATCGCGCCGTTCGATCTCATCGACGTGCCGCTCTACAACGGCGATGTCGAGGACAAGGGCGACCCGGCGGCGGTCACCGCGCTCAAGGACGCCGTCCGCGGCGCCGACGGCGTGCTGGTGGCGACGCCGGAGTACAACTACGGCATCCCCGGCGTGCTCAAGAACGCGATCGACTGGGCCTCGCGTCCGCCGGGCAAGTCGCTGCTGGTCGGCAAGCCGACGGCGGTGATCGGCGCCTCGATCGGTCCCGGCGGCACGACGCGCGCACAGGCCGCGCTGCGGCAGAGCCTGGTCGCCACCGCGACGCCGGTGCTGGTCGGGCCGGAGCTGTACGTCGTCCGCGCGCACGAGAAGATCGACGCCGGCGGCGCGATCACCGACGAGACGACGCGCAAGGTGCTGGGCAAGGTGTTGGCGGCCTTCGGTCCCTGGATCGAACGCTTCCGCGCGTAGCGCGCCACCCATGGCCGGCGCGCCCGGCGCCGTCTTCCACTCCAGCGTGCCGTCCTCGCGCGCGCGCACGGCGCTCGCTCGCGTGCCGGCGCCGTGCACGACGATGACTACGACGTCGCGGAGACGAAATCGCTTGCCGGCCGCTGATCGCAAGAGTGCTCGGCTAGATCCAACCCTCACTCGTGGTCACATTGGAGCGCGCGGCCCTCGGACCCAGGGCCGCTCAGCTCTTCAAGTCGTCGGCTATCGCCGCGAACTGCTCCAGCGCCGCCTCGAGGTCATCGACGATTTCGCCGGCGATGACGGCCGGTTCCGGCAGGTTTGCCGATTCCTCCAGCGACTCGTCCTTGAGCCAGAACAGGTCGAGGTTGACCTTGTCGCGCTTCAGCAGCTCGTCGTAGGCGAACGGCCTGAAGCGCTGGCTCTCCACCCGTTCATGGCGCTTGGCCGCATGGTAGCAGGCGGCGAACTCGTCGAGGTCGGCGCGCGCCAGCGGCCGTTCCTTCAAGGTGAAGTGACGGTTGGTGCGCAGGTCGTAGATCCACAGCGTCTTGGTCCACGCCGACTCGCTGGCCGGCTTGCGGTCGAAGAACAGCACGTTGGCCTTCACCCCCTGGGCGTAGAAGATGCCGGTCGGCAGGCGCAGCAGGGTGTGCACGTCGGCCTGGCGCAGCAGCGCGCGGCGCACCGTCTCGCCGGCGCCGCCCTCGAACAGCACGTTGTCCGGCACCACCACCGCGGCGCGACCGTGCTGCTTCAGGATGCTGAAGACGTGCTGCAGGAAGTTGAGCTGCTTGTTGCTGGTCGAGGCCCAGAAGTCGTCGCGGTGCACGGTCAGCGACTCGCGCGCCGTCTCGCCCGCGCTGGTGACCACCGTGACGCTGCTCTTCTTGCCGAACGGCGGGTTGGTGAGCACGACGTCGTACTCGCCGTGCTTGGCCGCCAGCGCGTCCTTGGTGAGGATCGGCACCTCGGTCGGGTCGTCGTCGGCGCCGACGCCGTGCAGCAGCAGGTTCATGGCGCACAGGCGGGTGACGCCGTCGACCAGCTCGACGCCGCGCAGCGCGTCGCGGTTGAGGTGGCGCAGCTGTGCCTTGTCCAGCTTCTGCTTGGTGCGGACGTGCTCGTGCGTCGCCAGCAGGAAGCCGCCGGTGCCGCAGGCCGGATCGCAGATGGTCTCGCCCGGCCGCGGCCGCATGACGTCGACCACGGCGCCGATCAGCGCCCGCGGCGTGAAGTACTGGCCGGCGCCGCCCTTGACGTCCTCGGCGTTCTTCTGCAGCAGCCCCTCGTAGGCGTCGCCCTTCACGTCCACCGACAGCGCCGACCACTGCTCGCGGTCGATCAGGTCGGCGATCAGCCGCCGCAGCTTGGCCGGATCCTGGATCTTGTTCTGCGCCTTGCGAAAGATCGTGCCGAGCAGCCCCGGCGCCTTGCCGAGCTCCTCCAGCGTGTGCCGGTAGTGAATCTCGAGCGCGTCGCCGTCGAGCGCGACCAGCCGGTCCCAGCCGTACGCCGCGGGAATCGGCGACGGCCGATCGAACGGCGGCCGGCGGCGCTCGTCGGCCATCTTGAGGAAGAGCAGAAAGGTGAGCTGCTCGACGTAGTCGCCGTACGACAGCCCGTCGTCGCGCAACAGGTTGCAGTAGTTCCAGAGCTTCTGAACGATCAGGGCGGACTCGGTCAATGCGTTGCTCCGGAAGTATGCGGAACGATGGGGCACGGCGTATCCGGCCGGAGCCTTGGCGGCACGAACCAAAAAATATCAGTAATTTCGGATATATAGCCAATTTGCTCGACGACTCGATCCGACGTTTCCGGAAGTATCGGGAAGAAACCGGAAGCCAGAGAGATCACTGGCTCTCCACTCGATCGGTGCGGACGTACATCGTTGCCCTGGCCTGGCCCACGCGGCGCAGCCATCCGCTGTCGACTAGTTTCTGCAGGTCGGTTCGAATCGTCCGCTCCGTGACCTGGCGTTTCAGCGCCTTTCGCACGTCGTCGACGCGCAGCCGATCGCCAGGCGCCATCACGGCCAGAATCTCGCGCTGCCGATCCGAGAGCCCGGCGCTCGATCGGTCGGCCGAGGAAGATCCCCGATCGAGCACCAGGACAGTCTCCAGTGCCGTGGAATGCCATTTCGGAGGCCGCAATCCGGTGCGGCGGCAATCTTCGACGATGCGCTGCGTTCCACGGCCGATCTTCTCGATGAATCCGCGCAGGAAACACACATGGGCGATGTCGGGATTGCGCGGAACCGACGAATGGCGCCGCTGAAGATCGGCGGGTGTCAGGCCATCCGGTAATCCACCTGGGCTCGTGATCCGGATGGTGTGCGCATCGATCTCGATCGTCACCACACCATGCAGGTTGTAGTCGCGATGGACCAGGGCGTTCATTGCGCCCTCCCGCAATGCGGAGACGGGGATGCCCGGTCGGTCCCGTCGCGACCACTCCGCGGCAGGGAAGTCGCTGGCGATGCCTCCGGCATAGCCTTCGAGCGCAGCGGCGAGCTCATCGACCAGGCGCACCAACGGTCCTTCGAACAGCTGGTCGCGCGCAAAGCGCTCGCCCGTCTTGCCTTCGGCCGCCACCAGCAGACGCGCCCGCGCCTGAGGAAGCACGCGCGCCGGCTGTCGGGCGAACAGCACCACGGCGGCATTGGTCGGTGTTCCCTCGGCCAGCAACCCGAGCGAGGAGAGAAACTGTTGTGGGTCCTCCGCGTCGCCCTGCCAACGTTGGTCGGTTGCTGCGCGCTGGGCCGTCTCGGTGACCAGCTTCAACTCGAGATCAGCGAGAATGACTGCAACGGCAGCTTGCCTTTCCCAACGATGGCCAGACTCCTGTCGCCGCGCGATCAGTTCGCTGATCTCATCGCGCGAGGCGGCAACTGTGCTGTCATTGCGCCGCAGGAGGATGCGGCCATCCGTGACGTAAGGTTTGTCGGCACCCTCGGGGACTTCCAGCAAGAGAACCTCGCGCTCCCCGACGTTGGCGATCTCAACGGTGTAGAGTGCCGGAGGAGAGATACTCTGGCTCAATGCCTGCCGGATTCGCGTCGCCGTCTCGCCGGCCCTGGTCACGCCGCGTACTTCGCCGCCGATGCCCATGCCGATGCCGATGGTTCCGCCTTCGGCGTTGAGAAAGCCGCAGACCAGCATGGCAAGGTCGGTGTCGGGGGGGACGGTCGCCCTGAGCTCGAGTTGTCTTCCCTCAATTCCGCCGATCAGGGCGTCCAGATCCTGTGTTTTCATTTCGTCGTCCGGGGGCAGATCGCGCGAATGCGTTCGACATCCTTGAACTGGCTGTCGAGGAACCGCAGCGCGTCCTCGACACGCAGGAACTCCTGCGCCCAATTGCCGACCCGGTCCGCGACCGCCACGTCGCTCTGGATGGCATCGTCGTACATCTCGATCACGCGTAAATCATCCATCACGGGTGTCCTGCCGATTGTGAATTTCGTGCGTTTGCCTCGTTTCGTAAAGAGATGACTCTTCAAGAGCTGCCGGGTGAAGGTCACGTCGCGGTGGACGAGGAACCAGCGCGGCTTGCCGAGACGAACCGCTTCCCGGATCTCCTCGTGAGTAATGGAACGGGGGCCGATGACCCCCGTTCCGTAGAACGGCCGAATGATACCGAGGAAGAGATCGCAGGCCGCCGTTGCCGCGACGCAGTTCTCGAGATTCGAACGCCGTGGATCGACGCGTATGGTGCCGATGTGGGAGTTCCAGACCTCGTAACCGAATGCCGACAGAACACCGCAGATCTGATCGAGGTCCTGTTGGAAGTTGTAGACCGTCGATGCGACCATCACGCGCAGGCGGCTGGGCGGTTGCGATCTACGGGGACGTCTCGCCGAGGCACGCCTGCTGCCTGTCATGCGACCGGCTCCGGCGGCACCAGCTGGCCGCTGAAGGCGCGCTGCAAGATCGACTGGCGCAGGCGCGCGGCGCGCGCCAGGCTCGCCGCCACCGCCGCCTCCAACCCCTCGATCACCGACAGCCGCCGCTCGACCTCCGCGACGATGCGGTGCTGCTCGGCGAGGGGGGGGAGGGGGATCCGGTACGTTTTGATGTCGCCCAGATTGATGTGGGGATGGGCCGACCCAGTTGCTGCCCGCTCTGATTGCTGCCGACCGACTGGTCCGTTCAGTACGATCAGCAGGTAGTTTGTGAGTAGGTCGGCGTGGGGCCGGAATAGACACATCCCCTGAGAGAGACATACGCGCGAGCCGGCGGGAAGCTCCGCGGCCCAGCCGAGGCTCAGTTCCCTGCTGAAGACAACATCACCCGGTTCGGGCCGGTGTCTCGCAGTCTGAACTGCGAATTCGCTTTCGTTAACCCGGCGCGCGTTCGTGAGGTTCAGCCTTCCGTTAACGACATCACGGGGTCCAAGCGCGGGTACTCCGACCGATGCGTAGCGGGGCGTTCTGTGTGCGCTATCCACGAAGCGAGCGAGGAGCTCCTCGAACACGACATCGCACCACCCTTCAGGAATCTCGGGTAGGGTCCGGTTCCTCGCCGCTTGTGCACGCTTGGCACGGTGGGACCGACGAGTCGCTGCCTGGTCGGGTGCGGTAGCGGATTGCAAAAGCATTTTGGTGCGCAGTTGATCGCCAGATTCGTAGTCTCGCCCCTCCAACCGGGCGAGGTCCGCTTCAGTGGTGACGAGCCGCCCTTCGCAGGCGGCTTTGAGGACGGCGGCGCGGTAGCGCTTGAGCTTCGCCTGCGCGCGCCGCAACGCCGCCACGCCCGCCTCCAGGCGCGTCAACTGCTTCTCGATCTCCGCGACGATGCGATCTTGCTCGTCCCGTGGAGCAATCCAGATCGGCAGGTCAGACAGGGTGCGCAGATAGATTCCCTGCTGTGCGCTCCCCCGCGCCCTCTCGGTGAGCCAGCTCTGCATTCGTTGAGAGGCCAGTTGAAGCATGCAGAACTTGCTCGACAGGCTAGCTGCAGGGCGAATGAGCGCGACACTCCGTTGGAGCGCAAAGGGGGCAACGGATTCCCGCACAACGGCGGCGCGGCCAATCGTGCCAACAATCGTCAGTAGAACGTCCCCTGGCTGCGGAGCGACCCGCGTCCGTTCTGCGGAGAAGGCGTGCTGAGAGATGAGACGAGGCTTGTCGAAGGTGATCTCGCCATCGAGGACGTTCCGTGCGCTCAACATCGGTAAGCCCTCGGAGGATCGTGGCGGAGGATTGTGGGATCCATCCACGATCTTGATCGCAACGTCGCCCAGTCTAGCCTGAGTCCAGCCATTGGGAAGCTGGTGTGACAGCCCACTCATGCCGCCAATGCCAGGTTCAACTCATCCATCAACGCCCACAGCCGCTCTCCAAACGTGGCGTACACCGGCCCGAGCACGTTGTCGGATTCGAGGTGGTCGCGGTCGACGGAGCCAGAGGCGATGACGTAGTCGCGCATCTTCTCCAGCCAGGCGCGCTCGTCGGGTGTGAAGGTCACGCCGGCGGCGGACTTGGCGGCGAGCCAAGCGGTGAAGCGGCGCTCGACGTGGGTGGCGAAGGGCTCGAGCACGGGCTCCTGTTCGAGGGCGAAGCGCACCAGGGACACCAGGTCGGTGAAGCGGCGCAGTTGGCCGCGCACCTTGTCGGGGGCGAGCTGGCGGTAGGCGGTGGCGAGGCGGTCGGCGGTCCACTGCGCGGGGGTGTCGGCGAGCTTGCGCTCGAGGTCCTTCAGCGCCGCCTCGGTGAGGCGCTGGCGGTAGGGGCGGCTGTAGAGGATCTGCAGCGCCTCGATCTCGGCGCGGTGCTGCTCGATGTAGTCGCGGAACGAGCGTGTGGTGGCCTCGGCCTTCTCCTTGGCGATGGGATCGAAGCCCTGGTCGGTGACGGCGTCGATCGTCGTGACGTCGATGGTCTGCTCGCCTATGCGCTTCATCGCCACGATGGCGTCGCGCACCTCGGGCCTGTCGAACGGCGCGCAGGCGGCGGCGACGAGTTGCTGCTGCGCGGCGGCGAGCTGCTCGGCCGCGGCGTTCTCGGGATCGGCGCCGGCGGCGGCGGCTTCGGCCGCGACGGCGTCGGGGTCGACGGCGCGCAGCAGTGCGGCCGACAGCTGTGGCAGCGTCGCGCCGCCGGCAACCGCCGCCACCTGCGCCCGCTGGGCGCCGTCGAGGGTGCAGTCGAGGCGCGCCAAGCGGGCGGCGAGGGTGGTCAATGTGTCCTCGTCGCGTCTGCCCAGCGCGACGCCGAGCAGCAGCTTGTCGAGCTTGACCGTCGGCTGGCGGTCGAGCGGGCGCGAGTCGGTCTTGTCGCTCTCGCAGACGCCGACGGCGTCGACGATGACGAAGTGGTCCTTGGCGCCGGCGTCCTCGCCGCTCACCGCCTGCAGGTCGGTCGGCGACAGGACACGCGTGCCGCGCCCCTTCATCTGCTCGAAGTAGACACGGCTGCGCACGTCGCGCAGGAACAGCAGGCACTCAAGCGGCTTGATGTCGGTGCCGGTGGCGATCATGTCGACCGTCACCGCGATACGCAGCTGCGGCGAGGTGCGGAACTCGGCGATCAGGTGCTCCGACTTCTCGTAGCGCCTGGGTTCCGCGTTCCACGACTTGTAGGTGATCTTCTTGCAGAAGTCGTTGCCGCGCCCGAACACCTCGCGGCAGAGGTGGACGATGTCCTCGGCGTGCGAGTCGTCCTTGGCGAAGATCAGCGTCTTCGGCACCAGGGCGCGGCCGGGAAACAGCTCGGCGGCCAGCGCCTCCTTGAAGGCCTGCAGCACGGTGCGGATCTGTGACGGCACCACCACCGAGCGGTCGAGGTCGGCGGCGGCGTAGGTGAGGTCCTCGTCGAGCTGCTCCCAGCGCCGGGCGCGGCTCAGCTTGCTGCGGCGGTCGACCCACAGGCCCTTCTCGACCGTCGCACCGGTCTCGGTGACGGCGGTGCGGATGCGGTAGACGTCGTAGCCGACGTTGACGCGGTCGGCGACGGCGCGCTCGTGGCCGTACTCCATCACCAGGTTCTGGTTGAAGAAGCCGATGGTCTGCTGCGACGGCGTCGCGGTCAGGCCGACCAGGTGGGCGTCGAAGTACTCCAGCACCTGGCGCCACAGGTTGTAGATCGAGCGGTGGCACTCGTCGGTGACGACGAAGTCGAAGGTCTCGATCGGGATCGCCGGGTTGTAGCGCACCTCGCGCGGCCGCCCGTCGGCGGCGGCGAGCTCGAAGCCGGAGACCTCGTCGAGGTCCTCCTCCAGCTCCTCGCCGCGCAGCATCGAGTAGAGGCGCTGGATGGTGCAGATGGTGACCCGGCACACCGGGTCGAGGTGGCTCGAGGTCACGTGCTGCACGTTGTAGAGCGCCGGGAACTTGCGGCCGTCGTCGGGGGCGACGAACTGCTCGAACTCGGCCTTCGCCTGGCGGCCGAGGTTGCCGCGGTCGACCAGGAACAGCACGCGGCGGGCGCCGGCGAACTTGATCAGACGGTAGACAAAGGCGCAGGCGGTGAACGTCTTGCCGGCGCCGGTGGCCATCTGGATCAGGGCGCGCGGCCGGTCGGCGGCGAACGACTGCTCGAGCGCCGCGATCGCCTCGATCTGGCAGGCGCGCATGCCGGCGGTGGCCAGCGGCGGCAGGTGCTGCAGGCGGGCGCGCAGCGTGTCGGGCTCGGCGCGCCATGCGGCCAGCGTCTCGGGGCGGTGAAAGGCGAAGACGCGGCGGGAGCGCGGGGCGGGGTCGCGGATGTCGCGGAAGAAGGTCTCGACGCCGGTCGACTCGTAGTAGAACGGCAGCGGCTCAGTGACCTGGAAGAACGCCGGCAGGTTGCGGCCGTAGAACGCCGACTGGTCGACGACGCCGCTGAGCAGCGTGCCCTCCCTCTTCGCCTCGATGATGCCCAGCGGCCGGCGGTCGACGATCAGGAAGTAGTCGGCGAAGCCGCCGGTCAGGCGGGCCTCGCGCAGGGCGATGCCGCGCGCCGCCGAGAGGTCGACGCGGTTGTGGTCCTGGATCGCCCAGCCGCAGGCGGTGAGCTGGGCGTCGATCTGCTGGCGGGCGAGCTGCTCGGGGGTCATCGGCAGCGAGGTGCGTGCCACAGGCAGTGCTGGGCTGCAACGCCAGCGGCAGAAGGAGCCATCCTGGTCACTGTGGGAGAGCCGAGCCGCCGACGGGGCGTCAGCCTTCCCCCCTCGGCCTGCTCAATTGCAGACGAGATTCTGCGTCCGGATCGTCACGTCGTCGCACGTCGCACAACAGCCGGTACAGCCGCGGTTATTGTCCAGCCCGGCTCCCCACGACAACCCAGGTCGGGATTGCGGCTCGGCCCCGAAGCAGATGAGGGCGCCGGTTCTGCAGGTGATGGGAAGCGTGATCTCGGATCCATTGTTCGGGATGACGTACGCTTGGCCGTTCGGCGGCCACAGCAGGTTGTTGGTGGTATCGAACAGGCGCAAAAGAGTGTCCTGGCGATCGGAGCAGCCGTCGATGAAGCCCCACCGCATCTGCGAGAAGGGCTCCGGCGTCGGCGTCGGCCGCGCGCTTCCGGGACAACCGAGTGTATAGTCCCACTGCGTGCCGACACCCCCGGCGCAGTTGGGCGAAACGCTGACGACGACGCTGGTCGAGTTACCCGAGTAGGAGATGTCGACCGTGTCGGCCGCGCCGACGCAGCCGGTGTCGAACAGCGTCTGCCCCTCGTAGCGCACCGTGACCCGGTCCTGCTGCGAGTAGGTGTTGTACTGAAAGTAGAACGACCCGGAGCGCCTGCCGAGGTTGAACGTGCGGGTGTCGGCCTCGTCGGCGCCAGCGACCTGCGCTTCGTCGCACGAGGCCTGGACGACGGTCGCGGTGGGCGTCGGGGTCGAGATTCTGCCTGTCGGCGTCCGCGTCGAGGTCCGCGATGGCGTGCGTGTGAACGTCCGCGTCGGGGTCGCGGTCGCCGAGCGACGCGGCGTGGGGGAGGGATCACCGTCCGGCAGCTCGCCGGAGTCGTACGCGTCCTCGATTCGCTCGGCGAAGGTCTCGAGCGTGGTCAGGGTGTCGCGCACGCCAGATCCAATGATGCCCCCGAGCGGCCCGAACAAGTCCTCTCCGATCTTACCGGCAGCCGAGTTGAGGAGCTGGTTGATGACACTGTTGCCGACGAACTGCAGGCTCTCGCGGAAGTCTTCGAAGTCTGCGCGACCGTTCAGCATGGCCGTCGGCCCAGCGTCGAGAATGGTCGAGATGGCCGTCCCTACGCCGAGATGCACCATGAACGACACCGCGCCCAGCGTGGCCGCCGAGGCGGCGACCGCTGGCGCTCCGGCCACAAAGGCCAACCCGGCGCCGAGCATGAGGGCCGTCCCCGTCGCCGCACTGGAGCGATCGAGGTGGTCGCGAAAGTCGGCCGCGACGTTCTTCGCCAGCTGGACCACGTCGAAATCGAGCTCCGCACCGGCGGCGCGGCCTTGGGTGCCGGCGCGGGCAACGGGGGACGGTCCGGGCAGGGACTGGATGTAGGCGTACGCAATCCGGTCGGTGAGCTGGAGTGAGGTGAGGTCGAAGATTGCATTGCCGCCCGAGGGGATCTCGCCCAGGACCACCACGGTGCCGTGCGTCATGCTCTCCATCTGAGCGAGTGCCCCGTCGAGCCCGGCGATCGCCTGCAGAACCGACCGCGTGTCGATCGCAGGCGCGGCAGACGTAATTGCCTGCAAGCCCGCCTGGCTCTGGGTCATCAGCAGACGCGAAGCGAGGAGCAGCGCGCGTGTCGGTTCGCCTGGCGCGCCGGTCCAGACGGGCAGGTCGCGGATCGTGAGCGGCACGCTATTCGACGACGTGCCGTTGCGCAGGACGCTGACCTGCACAGTGCCGGGGCTGAAGCCGGCGGTGGCGATGCGCCCGAGCGGCGCGCTGAATGTGACCTGCGCGCCCGCGCCGCGAGGCACCGGGATGGTGACCTGCTGCGCGACGCCCACGTCCAATACGATCGTGTACGCGGCAGCGGCGTCGTAGCCCCCGATGTGAACACCGACCGTCTCAAACGGCGCTGCCGACGCGCGATCGAGCGAAATCTGGAAGCCGTTCTGGGTCGGCGTGCAGCCCTCGAGGCAGTCGCACAGCGAGCTTCCGACCGCCGCGATGAGCTCTCCAACCGAGACCTGCCCATTGCCATCTCGATCGCAGTTGACGCAGGACGCCGCGGCACTGCTGCCCAACGCGATCCGCACGCACGAGATCAACTCGCTGACGCGGACGGCCCGGTCACCATTGCAATCGCCGGCACAGGCCGTATGCCCCCCTTCGGGCTCAACGAAGGTTTGGAACGCCAGGTCTCGCGCCTCGAGGCTACAGCTCGCGCCCCCGCTGGCATACACATCGCTCGCTGCAATGCTCCAGGAGAAGTACGAGTCAGGATACGTGGCGTCGGGGGCCGACATCGCCAATCGGTACTGCCGTCCGGCAACCATGTTGACGTTGCCGAAGGTAACGGCCTTGAAGCGACTGTCTTCGCTGTCGCCGCCCGGCAGGAGCCCGAGCGTGTCATACGTCCCTGTGCCCAAGACCGACTGGTCGAGGACGTCGACCACCTGCATGAGGCCGCTCCCGGGACTCCCGACGAAGGAGAGGCCGACATTGACACGCGTCAGGATGCCGGTGATGCCGGCCGTGAAGGTCTGCGACGGCCGCGCATCCGCGTGCACGAAACACGACCCGCCACTGCCGAAGTCCGCCGACGGGCCGGACTGCTGGTCGAGAACTGCTCCAGCAGGCAGGGCGGTGAGCAACCAGAGGCTTGCGATCGCGGTGAAGAGGCGCGCCATCTATCCCTTTCCAAAAGCGTCCATCTACCTATCAAATTCACTGTGCGCGCCTTCAGATGAGGGGCGCGGATGCCTATCGTCGACCGAGCTGGCGCCCCAACTACAACGACGCACGCATCCGCGCAACGCATCGACGCACCGGGGCGCGGTGCCGTCGACATTGCGCGACGACGGCCGCAGAGTCGGGACGCCGTCCGCGTGGGCGGGTTCAGCAGCGGGAATATAGTCAGCGTGCTGACCAGGTCGTTCGGCCGGAAGGGAGGAGTCACCCTGCGGCGAGAAACTCGCGGAGAGTGGTGACCAGCGCGCGCGGCTGGTCGAAGTGCACCATGTGGCCGGCGCCGGCGATCTCGCGGAAGCGGGCGTCGGCGAAGCACGCCAGGCGGCGGGCGAGATCCTCCGGGTCGAGATAGATCGCCGCCGGCTTCGAGCGCCAGAACTCGCCCGACTCGCCGCCGTGGATGATCAGCGTCGGGGCCTTGATGCGGCGCCAGACGGCCATGCTGTAGGTCGAGCGGGAACGGCCCGGTGATCGACATGGTCGTCAGCATGGCGTCGAACTTCCACTCCAGCGTGCCGTCCTCACGCGCCCGCGTGCCGAGCAGCGCCAGCTCGCGCGCCTTGGTCTCCGGCAGGCGCGGATTGCGCGACCGCAGGCGCTGGTAGGCGGCCTCGAGATCGGCGAGGCCGGGATAGCTGGCGAAGGCGCGGTCGATGCGCGCGAAGCCGTCCAGCGTCCAGCGCAGCTCCTCGTCCATGTCGACCGGCGGCGGCCCGAGGCCTTCGATGATCACCACGCGCGCCGGCACGTCGGCGAACACGCCGCTGTAGTTGGCGACGACCTCGCCGCCCATCGAGTGGCCGATCAGCACCGGCCGTTCGAGGCGCAGGGCGCGGACCATGTTGTGCAGATCGAGGACGAAGTGGCCGAAGGCGTAGTACGGCGTCGTCTCGCTGTCGCCGTGGCCGCGCAGGTCGAGGGCGAGCACATGGAAGCGGTCGAGCAGGCCGCGCGCCAGATCGTCGAACGAGTGCGAGTGGTCGCGCAGGCCGTGCACCAGGATGAGCGGCGGCGCCCCGACGTTGCCCCAGTCGCGAAAGTGGATGCGCAGCGGCCCGCTGCGAAAGAAGCGCTCGCTGAACTCCGGCATGGTTCGCCACCCTCCCGGTGCTGCCAATCGCTGGTTGGGCCCCGTTGTCGTGGAAAGCGCCAGCGAATGGAATGCCACCCCGCTTTGACAGCCCCAACGCCCCTCCGTAAGCCTGCCGCACGATGGCCGGCGCGCGCACCACGCATTCCGAGCAGATGGGCGGCGACGCACTCGCCGCCGCGTTGGCGCTGCTGGTGGGCTGGGGGCTGGGCGCGGCGCTCTGGGAGTCGGTGCGGCTGCCGTACAGCAACCCCGACG
>JBOHWA010000608.1:0-6538 GCA_050735855.1 Binatia bacterium | reverse complement strand
GCGCCTGACCCCAGCCCCACCCGAGCATGCTGGCCATCCTCTGGAAAGACCTGCTGATCGAGCTGCGCACCAAGGAGACGCTGGCGGCGCTGCTGCTGCTCGGCCTGCTCACCCTGCTGGTGCTGGTCTTCGCCTTCGACCCGACCAGCCCGCTGCGCGAGGCCGCCGCCCCCGGCGTGCTCTGGGTGGCGGTGATCTTCGCCGGCACGCTCGGCATGAACCGCTCGCTGCTGCGCGAGCGCGACAACGACTGCCTGCACGGCCTGCTGCTGGCGCCGCTCGACCGCGGCACGATCTACCTGGCCAAGGCCATCGCCAACTTCCTCTTCATGGTCGCCGCCCAGGTGATCCTGGTGCCGCTGTTCATCTTCTTCTTCAATCTGCCCTTCGGCCTCACCATCGCGCGCCTGGCGCCGGTGCTGCTGCTCGGGCTGCTCGGCTTTGCCGCCATCGGCACCATGTTCGCCGCCATCTCGCTGCAGACGCGCGCCCGCGAGGTGATGTTGCCGTTGCTCATGCTGCCGCTCGCCGCGCCGCTGTTCATCGCCGCCATCCAGGCCAGCGCGCAGCTCATGGGCGGCGCCGGCCTCGCCGCGGTGGCGCACTGGCTCAAGCTGATGGGTGCCTTCGACGTGGTCTTCCTGGTTGTCGGTTGGTTGGCCTTTGAATATGCTGTCGAAGAGTGACGCCCCGCCGGCCTGAGCCTCGACCCCGATGACCCACGAGCTGCCCAGCCCGCCGCGCGCGGGATCCGACCTGACCGACCGGCTGCTGCCGCCGGCCACCATCGTGGCGATGATGGCGGCCCTGTACCTCGTCATCGCCGTGCCGAGCGACGCCTTCCAAGGCCCGGTGCAGCGCATCTTCTACGTCCACATGGCGATGTGGCTCGCCACCTTCACGGCCTTCGCCATGGTCGGCGTCGCCAGCCTCATGTACCTGTGGAAGCGCGCCCCGCACTGGGACAACTTCGGCCGCGCCGCCGCCGAGCTCGGCCTGCTGTTCTGCACGCTCGGCCTGGCGACCGGCTGCATCTGGGCCAAGCCGATCTGGGGCACGTGGTGGACCTGGGATCCGCGCCTGACGCTGACGCTGGTCCTGTGGATGATCTACGCCGCCTACCTGCTGCTGCGGAATCTGGCGACCGAGCCGAGCCAGGGGGCGACGCTGGCCGCCATCCTCGGCGTCTCGGGCGTCGTCGATCTCTATCTGATCAACCGCGCCGTCTACTGGTGGCGCGGTATCCATCCGGCCGTCATCGCCACCCGCGAGGGCGGCACCGGTCTGGCCGACCCGATGATGCGCATCACGCTGGTGGTCTGCATGCTGGCGTTCTTTCTGCTCTTCCTGTGGCTGTTGCGCCTGCGCCTGCGCTCGGCCCGTCTGCAGAACGATGTCGATGATCTGCGCGCACGCCTGGCACCGGCCGGCGCGTAGCCGCACGCTGCGAGGACTTTGCATGGACGGCCAGGACCACCTCCCCTTTCTCATCGCCGCGTACGTCGTCGTCTGGCTCGGCGTCCTGCTCTACGTCGGCAGCCTGGCGCGCCGCAGCCAGGCGCTCGAGCGCGAGCTCGCAGAGCTGCGCGCGCTGCTCGACAAGCCGCCGCGCTGAGCCTGTCCCAACCTGCTACCGCCCGGCGCTACGTTGCCAGGCGCGCAGGGCCGCAGCGGTGTGCGGCAGATCGACGGCGCCGCTGCCCACCAGCGCGTCGAGGCGGTGCAGATCGTCGAGCTCGTCGATGTCGAAGGTCGAGGCGAGCGCCGACCAGCGCAGGCCGAGCGCGCCGAGTAGCCCCTCGGTCTGCGCGAAGACCTCGGCGCCGCCCATCGACACGCCGCTGAACAGGTCGTGCGCGGCGCACAGGCCGATCAGGCAGTAGCCGCCGTCGCGGGTCGGGACGAAGACCGCGTCGTCGAGGCTCAGCGCGGCGAAGGCGGTGCCGACCACGTCGGGGCCGACGTGCGGGGCATCGGCGCCGAGCATGACGACGCGCCGCGCGCCGCCAGCGAAGAGATCGTCGAAGCAGTGCCGCATGCGCGCGGCGAGGTCGCGACCGCGCTGCGCGATCTGACGGCTGCCAGCGCCAACGACCTCGGTGAGATCGGCGCGCGGCGGATCGACCGCCCAGACCAGCGACCAGGCGTCCGAGCGCAGGCGCAGCGCCAGGTCGCGCAGGAACGCCGCGTAGAGATCGCAGGCGTGCGACGCGCCGATGGCCCGCGCCAGGCGGGTCTTGACCGCCCCCGGCGTCGGATACCTGGCCATGACGACCACGACATCGCCGCCGGCCGCCATCGTCGACCCGCCGCTGGCGTGCTTCAGGCGGCCTTGCCGGCGACGTGCGTCTCGAGCTCGTCGACGCGCGGCCCGGTCGCCAGCCAGGCCGTGGCGGCACGCCGTCCGGCGGCCCGCATGTCGGCCAGCACGCTGCGCTCGAAGTAGAGATACGAGCCGGCGTTGAAGCTGCCGTCGCGCGCCGGGCGCACCGCCTCGTAGAGCGTCACCTCTCGGTACGGGCTGCGCTCCAGGTGGGCCAGACGGTTGCGGTCGAGCAGCAGCTTGCGATCGACGTTGTAGGCATTCTCCAGGATGGCGTCGACCGTGCGCTCGACGGCGCGACCGAAGTGCGGGAACGGCCCGGTGACGATATCGGGCGGCTCGGTGACCAGCACGGTGACGATCTCGTCGGCGCCCAGCGCCACCACCGGGGCCAGCGGGGTGTTGACCAGTACGCCGCCGTCCCACAGCCAGCGGCCGTCGATCTCGACGGTGGGGAAGAGCAGCGGGATGCTGGCGCTGGCGAGGATCATGTCGACGGTGATCGCCTCCACCACGATGTAGTCGGGTGGCTTGGTCAGCCGCGTGCGCGCGGTGACGTAGCGCACGACCTGACCGGTGTGTGCATCGACCGTGTTGATCGCCAGGCGGTGGCCGTTGTTAGGCACCACCTCGCCGCGGAACTCCTTGACCAGGCGCTCGCGCAGGCGCGAGGTGTCGGCGACGAACGGCTCCCGAATGCCCTCGAGCAGGTGGCTGACCACCTCGAAGCGCGAGGTCAGCAGGTACTCCACCCACACCGCCATCAGGCTGCCCGGCCGCGGCGGGAGGTGGTTGCGGGCCCGGCGCAGGAAGGGCACCAGGGCGCGCCTCGGTGTCAGCCAGCGGCCAGCTTCGGCGATCGACAGGCGCACAAAGCTCTCCACCAGCGTGCGGAAGAACTTCGGGCTCACCACCACCGGCGGATCGTCGGCGATGCCGTTCCAGAAGCGCATCATCTCTCGCGGCGTGCGCCCGGCCGCGATCAGCGCCGCGTTGATGGCGCCGGCTGAGGTACCCGACAGCACCGTCGGTCCGCCCGCAAAGCGCGGATCGCGCAGCAGGCGCTCGTACACGCCGACTTGAAAGGCGCCGCGTGCGCCGCCTCCCGACAGTGCCAACCCGAGCGTTCGACCGCTCTCCCGACCCACTCGCCGCGTGCGCATGATCAACTCCTCCATGCTCGCCCAGAGCACCGGGCGAATGCAAGCGGCGATTCGACATGTAGCGTCCAGGCCTGCGGTGTCGCCAGTGAACTGGCTAGTCGCCGTGCCTGCGTCCATCGCCTGTCCTTCGTCCTGTAGCGCAGAGAGAGAGACCTGATTGGGCTTTGCCCAAGAATGCAGAAGCCAACAACGGATTGCGCAGATTGGACGGATTTCTGAGCCCTACTCCGTGAAATCCGTTTAATCTGCGCAATCCGTTGTTGGTCTTCTGAGTTCTTGTGCAAAGCTACCTGATTGACCTCGCCGCCGGGCCTCGACATGCTCCGCGCATGGCTGATGGTGGGGGATTGGCGGGGCTGACCGTGCTGGCGTTCGAGAGCCGGCGCGCGACGGAGATGGCGGAGCTGATCCGGCGCCACGGCGGCACGCCGGTCAGCGCGCCGTCGATGCGCGAGGTCGCGCTCGAGACCAGCCCCGAGGCGCTGGCGCTGTTGCACCAGCTCGAAGCCGACGCGATCGACGTCGTCATCCTGCTCACCGGCGTCGGCACGCGCGCGCTGGCCACCGCGTTGGCGCCGCACTGCTCGCGCGAGCGCTTTGCCGAGCTGCTCGGCCGGACGGTGACCGTGGTGCGCGGCCCCAAGCCGGTCGCCGCGCTGCGCGAGCTCGGGCTGACCCCGACGGCGCAGGCGCCCGAGCCCAACACCTGGCGCGAGCTGCTGGCGACGCTCGATGCGCAGGCGCCGGTGGCCGGGCGGCGTGTCGCCGTGCAGGAGTATGGCGTCCCCAACCCCGAGCTGCTCGACGGCCTGCGCGCGCGCGGCGCCGAGGTCCTGCGCGTGCCGGTCTACCGCTGGGACTACCCCGAGGATCAGGGCCCGCTGCGCGACGGCGTCGCCCAGCTCGCCGCGGCCAGCATCGACCTCGCCGTCTTCACCAGCGCGCGGCAGGTGGAGCACGTGATCAACACCGCCCGCGGGCTCGATTGCCTCGATACCCTGCTCGCCGCCAGCGCCCGCGTCGCGTACGCCTCGATCGGCCCGGTGTGCAGCGAGGCGCTGCAGGCCTACGGCCTGCCGATCGACCTCGAGCCCAAGCATCCCAAGATGGGACATCTGCTCAATCTCATCGCTGAGCGCGGCGGCGCGGTGGTCGCGGCCAAGCGCAGCGGCGGCGCAGCCCCGCGCAGCGGCGGCGATTGACGCTCGGCGGGGCATCGCGTAGCTGCTCTGCCGTGGACACGCCGCCCTTCCTCCAGGCCTGCCGGCGCCAGGCGACGCCGTTCACGCCGATCTGGCTGATGCGACAGGCCGGTCGCTACATGGCGGAGTACCGCGCCGTGCGCGAACGCTTCAGCTTCCTCGAGCTCTGCCACCACCCGGAGGCGGCCGCGGAGGTGACCGTGACGGCGGTCGAGAAGCTCGGCGTCGACGCGGCCATCATCTTCGCCGACATCCTCCTGATCCTCGAGCCGCTCGGCGTCGGCCTCGAGTTCAGCGCCGGTGACGGCCCGGTGCTGCACCGGCCCGTGCGCACCCCGGAGGACGTCGCCCGACTGGCCGACTACGACACCGCCGACGCCCTCGCCTATGTCTACGAGGCGGTGCGCGGCGCGCGCGCCGGCCTGGCCGGCCGCGTGCCGCTGATCGGCTTCGCCGGCGCGCCATTCACCCTGGCCTCCTACCTCATCGAGGGCGGCGGCTCGCGCAACTACGCCCACACCAAGGCGCTGATGTACCACCACCCCGGAGCGTTCGGCGATCTGCTGGCGCTGCTCGCGCGCCTGATCAACTCGTATCTGCGCCAGCAGATTGCCGCCGGCGCCGACGCCGTGCAGCTGTTCGACAGTTGGGTCGGCTGCCTGGCGCCCGACGACTACCGCGAGCACGTCCTGCCACACACGCGCGCCGCCCTCGCCGGCCTCAGCGAGCTCGCGCCGGTCATCCACTTCGGCACCGGTACCGCCGGGCTGTTGGCGCTCATGCGCGAGGCCGGCGGCGACGTGATCGGGGTCGACTGGCGCATCGACCTCGACCGTGCCTGGGCGATGATCGGCCACGATCGCGCCACCCAGGGCAACTTTGACCCCCTCATCCTCTTCGCCCCACCGGCGGAGATCCGCCGCCGCGCCGCTGCCATCCTGGCGCGCGCCGAGGGACGCCCCGGTCACATCTTCAACCTCGGCCACGGCATCCTGCCGCAGACCCCGGTCGACCACGTCCGCGCCCTGGTCGACGCCGTCCACGAGCTCAGCCAGCGCTGAGCCTCGCACCCGCCCTTCGACAAGCGCAGGGCGAACGGGAGAGAGAACAGCCCCGCGTGCGGCATCGCGAACGGGAGAGAGAACAGCCCCGCGCGCGGCATCGCGACAGGGAGAGAGAACAGCCGCGCGTGCCGCCGTAAGATCCGTTCGTGCTGAGCTTGTCGGTGCACCCGGGGGGCTTCGGGGTGCGCGTCGGGGGCACCGCCGGTTGACTGGCCGCCGCCGCTTGGTACCTCTGAACGATGGCCGCCCCCTTCGATGCCGTCCTCCTGATCGCCTTCGGCGGCCCCAACACGATGGACGAGGTGCGGCCCTTTCTCGCCAACGTCCTGCGCGGCCGGCCGGCGCCGCCCGAGCGGGTCGAGGCCGTGGTCCACCACTACGAGCTGATGGGGGGGCGCTCACCGCTCACCGAGCTCACCCTGCGCCAGGCTGCCGCGTTGCGCCCCGCCCTCGCCGACGCCGGCCTCCCCCTGCCGGTGTTCGTCGGCATGCGCAACTGGCATCCGTATCTGGCCGAGACGCTGGCCGAGATGCAGCGCGCCGGCGTGCGGCGCGCCGTCGGCTTCATCCTCGCCGCGCAGCAGAACGAGGCCGGCTGGGATCGCTATCAACGCGACGTCGCCGACGCGCGCGCGGCGCTCGGCGAGGCGGCGCCGGCGGTCGACTTCACCCCCGGCTGGCACGCCCATCCGCTGTTCATCGAGGCGGTCGCCGCGCGCGCCGCCACCGCGCTCGCCACCCTCCCCGCGGCGCGGCGCGCGGCGGCGCGCCTGATCTTCTCCGCCC
>JBOHWA010000607.1:0-1863 GCA_050735855.1 Binatia bacterium | reverse complement strand
GCTGAAGGCAGAGCGGTCGGCGCTGGGAGCGCGGGCGACCCGCCCGCTCTTCGCCGCGCACGCGGCGCTCCGATGTGCTACGCGAGGGCGACATGCGCCGCCTCTTCTCCGCCGTCGCGGTCCTCATGCTGCTCGTCGCGGCGCTGCTGGTCACCGCCTCGCTCTCCGGCCGGCAGGCGCCGATCGACGCCGTCGCCGAGGCGGAGCGCCGTCATGGCGTCGATCTCGAGTCGCGCCTGGTGGAGGTCAACGGCACGCGCCTGCACGTGGTGCTCGCCGGCCCGGCCGACGGCGCGCCGGTGCTGCTGCTGCACGGCTATCCGGAATTCTGGTGGGGCTGGCACGAGCAGATCGCCCGCCTGGCGCAGGCCGGCTATCGGGTGATCGCGCCCGACCAGCGCGGCTACAACGGTTCCGACAAGCCCGCCGCCGTCGAGGCCTACCGGATCCAGACGCTGTCGGCCGACGTCATCGCATTGCTGGACGCGCTGGACGTGCGCCAGGTCTGCCTGGCCGGCCATGACTGGGGCGGCGCGATCGCCTGGCGGGTCGCCATCGAGCACCCCGAGCGGGTGCGCAAGCTGGTCATGTTCAACGCGCCGCACCCGCTGGCCTGGGAGGACGCGCGGCGCGAGCCGGGCACGGAGGAGACGATCAACTGGTTCCGCACCTTCTTCCAGATCCCCTGGCTGCCCGAACACCTGATGCGCCTCGACAACTGGGGCTTGATCAGCACCAATCTCGCCGAGACCAGCCGGCCGGGCACGTTCCCCGAGGCGGACCTCGACCTCTACCGCTATGCCTGGGATCGCGACGACTCGATGCGCGCGATGCTCGACTGGTACCGCGCCGCCGGCCGCTTTCCGCAGCCGATGGAGGGCGACGGGACCGTCCGCGTGCCGGTGCGCCTCATGTGGGGCATGCAGGATCGCTTCTTCGACTCGCGCCTGGCGACCTTCAGCACGCAGCACTGTGCCGACGCCACACTGACGACGATCCCCGACGCTGGCCACTGGCTGCTGCACGAGGAGCCGGTGGTGACCAGCCAGGCGCTGATCGACTTCTGTGCCCCGAGCGCGCCGCCCTCGTAGGGGGGAGGGCGCCGCTTGTCGGCGTGCTTCGAGAAGCTCAGCACGGACGGCCGAGTTCCCGTTCGCCCTGAGCGTGTCGAAGAGCGCCGCCAATCGGCGCCCTCCCGTTCAGGTCACGGTCGGCCTGTCGTCGAATCCAAGCACCGCCCAGGTGCGCACCGGCTCGGCGACGCCGCGCAGGTTGGCCGGCGGGCGCGCCTCGACCTGAAAGCGCGGATCGAGCGCGGCGCGCACCGCTTCGGTGATCAGGATGTCCACCTGGTACGTGCGGGTCAGGGCTTCGACGCGCGACGCCAGGTTGACGGTCGGTCCGATGACGGTGAACTCCATCAGCGACTGGTTGCCGACCAGGCCGGCGATGGCGTCGCCGCGATGGATGCCGATGCCGACCTGCAGCGCGGGCAGGGCGCGCGCCGCCAGCTCGGCGTTGTAGCTCTGCAGCACCTGGCGGGCGGCGAGGGCGGCGTGGACCGCGTCGTTGGCCTGCCAGGGGTTGGGCTCGAGGGCGCCAAACAGGGCCATCAGGCCGTCGCCGATGAACTTGGAGACATGCCCGCGGTGGGCCGAGATCGCCTGGGTCACGCGGTCGAAATAGCCGTTGAGCACGCCGACCAGCACCTCGGGCGACAGCGTCTCGCTCAGGGCGGTGAAGGCGACCAGATCGGCGAACAGCACCGTCACCTCGCGGCGTTCGGCATCGACCGGCCCGCGCGCGGCGATGCGGTCGACCACGGCGGTGGGGGCGAAGCGGCCGAAGTCGGTCTGCAGACGC
>JBOHWA010000606.1:0-5397 GCA_050735855.1 Binatia bacterium | reverse complement strand
CCATCACACCGTCCCACCCCCGGCGCCGAGGGCCCGGCGCCCTCCAGGCCATGCTCGCCCCGTGCGCTACGGCACGCCCGCGATCGGCTGCATCGCCGTATCGCACACGCCGCCGACCGTGGTCGTCACGACGGCCGGCGCCGCCTGGCAATCCTCGCCGCTCGCCCGCACCCGGCAGGTGAGTGCCAGGGGCGTGCCGCTCGACAGCCAGCCCGGCGTCTTGCGCAGCCGTCCGATCTCGGCGAAGCGGCAGCCGCGCGGCGTGCCATAGGGCGCACAGCGCGAGGCCGCGCGCAGCTCGATCTTGCGCCCGTCGATGACGAAGCCCGGGTAGCGGTCGACCAGGCCGATCACATCGCGCGCCGGGTCCTCCTCGATCACCGCCACGCGAAAGAAGTATCCGTCACCCTGGCGCTGATCGACGCGGATGCGGGTGTTGGCAATCAGGGCAAAATCGTCACCGCGCTGCGCCGTGGCGCCGGAGATGTACTCCACCCGTTCGCGCTCGGCGAAGCACTTTCCCATCGCCGGCGGATGGTAATAGTGGCGCAGGCGGGTCACCTCCGCCGGCGCGCTGCCGGGGAACACCGCCTGCAGGTCGCGCGCGTTGCCGAACAGGATGCGCTCGACGTCGCCGACGCTCTGGCCGTACATCGCCTGCAGCTTGGCATAGCGGGGTTCGCCGGCGAGGTCGGGGCGCAGGAAGCACGACGTCAGCCCCGAGGTCTGCGTCAGGTACTCATCCCAGATGTTGTACTGCGCGACGGCGGAGGCGACGCCCTCGAAGTCCCCCGACTCGCGACAGCCCTGGCCGCGCTGGCAGCGCTCCAGGCCGCGATTGCGGATCGACAGGGCGATCACGTTGCGCTCGCAGGCACCGTAGGCGCTGCAGCCGCGGCCGAGGTGTCCCTCGTAGATCGCGGTGCGCATGACGTAGTCGAGCTGGCGGGCGCGCGCCATCGCGTCCGCCGGCCAGCGGTCGCGGTTGGCCGACGCGAAGGCATCCCAGGCGCGGCGCAGCCCGTCGCGCCGCCCGATCAGGCGTCCATTTGCCGCGGCGCACTCGGGCGAGGCGTGGAAGGCGCGCACGATGGTGTCGAACACGTCGCCGGCTGGCAGGATCGGCTGTTCGCTGCGCGGTGCCGACGGCGGATCGAAGCGCGGTCCGCGTTCTGAGGCGACCAGGGCGCGCACGTCGAGCACTTGCGCCGTCCCGGCCGGACAATGGTGGTTGGCGACCGACAGGCCGCGGCGCTGCGCAACCACCTCGTCGAAGCGCACGCTCGCCTCGGGCGTCGCCCGCTTTGCGTCGACGACGAGCTCGAAGCCGACGTACGGGGTGCCCTGGTCGTCGGTGACCGGGCGTCCGTCGCGGATCACCAGGCAGGGGACGATCGACGAGCCCTGCGCCAGTGTGCCGGTGGGCGCCGACGGTCCGCTGCGGATGAAGCGATCGACGTCGTAGTAGGGAATCTCGAGCGGACCGTTGAAGCGGTACAGCGTCATCACCGGCGGGGCAGGGATCTCGGCGCGTGCGGTCGCCGCGGCGAGCAGTGGCGCCAGGAGCAGCGCCACCACGACAGTCCGCATCGGCTGAGAAGAGAGGGCAGGACGAATCATACGATCCTGTCTTAGTGAAGAACGGGCCCGCTCGGTAGGGCTCGAGCAACGGCGACGGTGAATCGTGGCTGGCGAACGCAGTTCGAGGCGATAACGGGAGGGTCATCCTCGTGTTCAAGATCGCGTCGGATGTCATGCCGGACGGGTCATGGACGGGCGCGAGAGCGTGGTAGTTCACGCGTACGGCGTAGAGGGTACCCGCCGGCGCCCGCAATCAGCGGCGCCAGCGCGGCTGACGCCGCGCGATTCCACAGCGGCGCTCGCGCGATGCACTCCACAGGCGCCGGCTCTCAACGTCCCCGGCTCGGTTGTCTCCGCGGTTGCTGAACCGGCTGCCCGGGGCGATTGCGCGGCGAGTTGGCGCGGTAGCGGGTCACCGGATCGCCCAGTCCATCCTCGACGATGATCGTGTCGGACTCGTCGACGATCATCTCGCTGGACTCGACGTCCTCCGGCTCGGGCTCGGACTCTGCGCCGTGCCACGATCCTCCCGTCACCTCTTCGTGCGGCGCATCCGCGTCGGCGCCCTCGGGCTCCGGCGATCCGTTCTTGACCAGGGGCTGGTGCTTGGTCTCCGGCAGCTCTTCGGCCGGCGCCTTGGCCGGCGGATCGTTGCTGAAGTGGACAGTGCCCTTCTCGTCGACCCACTTGTAGATCTGCGCCGCACACGGCGTCCCCAGCGCGAACATGGCGAGCAGCAGGCAAGCCTCGATGGCCGCCGCTCCTTTTTGCCAAGTCATCGTTCACCTCGAGCCGACATCCAGCGGCAGTGTGACACTGCGCGGCGGGTCGCGCAGCAGGAAATGTCCCCGAGGCGCGAGCACAGGGCTCGCTCAGCTGGAGCGCCGGCGCCCCCTCCTGGGGGGTCAAAGTTGCACGCCGAATCACAGAGGGCGTGTTGACGCGCACGGGGAAGCCCTGGGCGCCGGAGACGGTGCGTGGCATCGTGCTGCGCGGCCGGCCGTGAGCCCCTGACGTGAGCTGCCTACGGATCGGAGAGATACGCCTTCGCCATTCTATTCCAGTCGTCGTTGACGCGATCCACACCGCCGCGGTTCCGGAGGTTCGTACCGATCGACCCCGGGTGAGCCTGGCACCACACCTTCGTGGCTCCAATGTCGAATGGAGACGCAATCGCGTCCGCAAGGTTTCCAGCCCGGAGATGCCCGGTCGCAATAGCTAGGGTATTGAAGGCTGTTTTCCCCAAACTGACGACGATTCGAGGATAGACAATCTCGATCTGAGGGAGCGCGAACTCGACGGCAGCGCGGACAAGATCCCGTTGAGGGATTCGGGCACTCATCGAGCCCGGCTTGATGAACGGAAACAAGTTGGTCGCATAGACATCTTCCATTTCTAGCTGGAGGTGTCGGTGCAGCAGATCCTTGAGTCGCCGCGTCGTCGGGCGTTTGGGATCGTGCCCTCGATCCACTCGATCCTGCAGAAAAGGCCCCGCGAGTACGTTGTCGGCGGCCCAGTCCTGAAGCAGCAGGAATACGGACGCATCGCAATTTCGAGCCGACTTGGTGTAGGGCGAGACGAACGCACACTCATATGCGCCATCATGGTAGTCGCCGATGCAGGTGTAACCGGACCATCGAGCACCCTGCCGACATCGAGCGATTCTGAGTAGACGCGTGACCTGCCCATGAAGCTCAGCCTCATCGTCGTCGGGTCATCCGAAGCGGCGGACTTTCGCGACGGACCTCCAACCTTTGCTTACCAAGTGCTTACCCGCGTGCCTTGGTGAGATGTACGGGGCGTCCGAAAAGAAGCGGGAGCCCTTGCAGTGCAAGGACTCCCGCCGAGTGGGCCGCCCGTGGCTCGAACACGGGACCCGCTGATTAAGAGTCAGCTGCTCTAGCCAACTGAGCTAGCGGCCCGTGCGCAGTTTGATAACCGAAGTCGGTGGCGGAGTCCACCCCGGCGAGCGGTGCAGTGCGCGGGCTGTGCTTGCGCACTCCGGCGTGTCGCCGTGCGGCCCGTCTCGCCGGCCGCTGACGATCACGGCGGAGGGCGATGGGCCTCAGCACGTCAGCCGGTGGGCGGCGCGGCGCCCTGCTTGATCAGCTCGCTCAACGGTTCGCCGCGCTCGAGGCGGGCGGCGAGCAGGTCGGGGTCGAAGGCGACGCCGATCGGATTGGCCTTGAACGTGCCGCTCTGGATGAAGGCGTTGAGCGCTTCGTCGGTGGCGAAGTTGTCGATCTGCAGTTCGATCTGCATGCCGTTGGGATCGCGGTAGTACAGCGACGTGGTCGGGCCGTGGTTGATGCACCAGTACGGCATGATGTCGGCGGCGCGCAGACGGCGGTAGGTGTGCAGCAGATCGGCGAGCGAGGCGAAGGTGAAGGCGACGTGATCCAGGCCGGCGATGCCCTCGGGCGCCTCGGCGAGGCCGGGCATGTTGATCACGGCGATGCGGTGGTGCTCGTCGTCGTAGGTGAGGAACGACAGCATCGGGTTGGAGAAGACGACCTTCGCTCCGAGCACCATCTGATACCAGGCGACGGTGTCGTCGTAGCGCGCGGTGCGGACGACGAAATGAGCCAGCTTGGCCGGCGGCCGGGCGTCGGCGGGCGGTGGGGCAGGGCGGGTCACGGACGGGGCTCCTCTCTCGATTGCGCGGCCAAGGGCGGTTGTGCCTCAGCGTCGGCGGGGACGCAATGGGCGGGCGCCGCACCGCCCCGCCACCCCCGGCGCCGAGGGCCCGGCGCCCTCCAGGCACTGCACCGACGGCCCGCGTCGCTCGGGGCCGACAAGCGCGTTCTGCGTTGATGTTGCTGGCGTTGGGAGGGAATCCGAGGTGCTGAATTCTCTGCGCTGCAGGGAACGGAGGCTGGAGATGCCCGGAAGGTCACGGCAGGTGCTGGCGTGCAAGGCGGCTTTCATTGTGTGTCACACGCCCGCAGCAGCACGGTCGCCGGGCGATCATCGCTCCTCGGGCATGAACTGGCGCATCCACTGCACCAGATCGGGGCCCTGGCGCAGCGTATGGCCGCCGTCGACCGGGATGCACTGGCCGGTGATCCAGCCGGCGTCGTCGCTGAGCAGGAAGGCGACCAGGGCGGCGACGTCGTCGACCGTCCCGAGACGCGCGATCGGCATGCGACGCAGGTACTCGGCGACGGTGTCCTCGGTGCCGACCAGCGGCGCCGCGAGGTCGGTCGGCACCAGGCTGGGCATGACGGCGTTGACGCGGATGTGGTGCTCGCCGAGATCGTCGGCGGCGCAGGCGGTGAGCATGTTGAGCGCCGCCTTCGACGTGCAGTACGCGGTCATCCAACGGTGCGTCAGGGTCGCCGCGATCGAGCTGATGTTGACGATGCTGCCGGCGCCGGCGGTCTTCATCGCCTTGGCCTCGGCGTGCAGACAGCGGAAGACGCCGGTGACGTTGGTCTCCAGCACCGCCTGCATCTCGAGCGCGCTCGAGTTGAGCACGTTGCCGCCGCCGGCCATGCCGGCCGAGTTGACCGCCAGATTCAACGGGCCGAGGCGCTCGACGGTGGCCGCGACGGCGGCGTCGACCGACTCGTCGCTGGTCACGTCGCAGACGATCCAGGCGGCGTTGGCGCCGATCTGTTCGGCCGCCTGACGCACGACCTCCTCGCGCCGCCCGGCCAGCATCACCGTGCCGCCGCCGGCGGCGATATGTCGCGCGCACCCCAGTCCGATGCCGCTGCCACCGCCGGTGACGAAGCCAACCTTGCCGTTGAATCGACCCACTGCAGCCTCCTTCGTCGTGGAGGGCGCCGGGCCCTCGGCGCCGGGGTGGTGGGG
>JBOHWA010000605.1:0-4057 GCA_050735855.1 Binatia bacterium | reverse complement strand
TCGAGCTGTGATGCGACGTCCAGTCGAGACGAGGTGAGCGAATGCCAGCGGTCGTAGGCGTCGGGGTGCAGTGGGGCGATGAGGGCACGGGCAAGGTCGTCGACATCCTGGCCGAGCACGCCGACATCGTCGTGCGCTATCAGGGGGGCAACAACGCCGGCCACACCCTGGTCGTCGGCGATGAGAAGACCGTCCTCCATCAGGTGCCCTCCGGCGTGCTGCACGCCGGCAAGGTGTGTGTCATCGGCAACGGCGTGGTGGTCGACCCGGCCGGGCTGCTCGAGGAGATCGAAGCGCTGCAGGCGCGCGGCTATCTCGAGGACGACAGCCTGTTGAAGATCAGCGACCGGGCGCATCTGATCATGCCCTACCACCGCGCCATCGATCAGGCGCGCGAGCGCCTGCGGGGCGAAGGGCGCATCGGTACCACCGGGCGCGGCATCGGGCCGACGTACGAGGACAAGATGGCGCGCATCGGGCTGCGCTTCGCCGAGCTGCTCGACGAGCGCTCGTTCGGTGAGGCGCTGCGCGCGGTGATCGCCGAGAAGAACGCCTACCTGCGCACTATGCTCGGCGAGCAGGCGCTCGACTACGATTCGATCTCGGATCAGTACGCCCGGCTGCGCGAGCGCCTGGCCCCGCACGTGATCGATTCCGGCGTGTATCTCGACCGCGCGCTGGCCGCCGGCCGTCGCGTGCTGTTCGAGGGCGCCCAGGGCACCATGCTCGACGTCGATCACGGCACCTATCCGTACGTGACCTCGTCGAACACCATCTCCGCCGCGGCCTGCACCGGTGGCGGCATCGCGCCGAACCGCATTACCAGCGTCGTCGGCATCACCAAGGCGTACACCACGCGCGTCGGCAGCGGTCCGTTTCCGACCGAGCTGCTCGACGATCTCGGCCAGAAGCTGCAGCACGACGGCGAGGAGTTCGGCGCCACCACCGGCCGGCCGCGGCGCTGCGGCTGGTTCGATGCGGTGGTGGCGCGCCACGCCGTGCGGCTGAACGGCCTGAGCGGTCTCGCGGTCACCAAGCTCGATGTGCTCACCGGCTTCAAGACGGTGCGCGTCTGCGTCGCCTATGAGCTCGACGGCCGGCGCATCGAGGACGTGCCCGCCAGCCTGGGTGTGTTCGGCGCCGTGCGCCCGATCTACGAAGAGTTCCCCGGCTGGGAGGAGCCGCTCTCCAAGGCGCGCTCGCTCGATGACCTGCCGATGACGGCGCGCCGGTACCTGACCGCGCTCGAGGAGCTCACCGCGACGCCGATCTTCATGGTGTCGGTCGGCGCCCGCCGCCAGGACACCATCATCCTGCGCAACGCCTTCAGCGGCTGACCCGCGGCAGCGGCGCCGCCGTCATGGCTGCGCCGTCGATGCTTGGCCGTCGCCGGGCGCCTGGCGCGCGTGCAGAAAGAACGGCAGGCCGGTCGCGGCGGTGACCAGCACCACCAGGCTGGTCAGCAGGCCGAGCGCGATCGCCGGCTCGCGGGCTACGCCGTCCTGCGACAGGAAGTACCAGTACCCGGCTTCGCGAACGCCGACGCCGCTCATGCTGAACGGCAGCGTCCCACCCGTGTTCACCAGCGGCATGACGACGAAGAAGAAGGCGAGCGGCAGGTGCAGGCCGAGCGCCAGGGCGACGAAGGCCTGACAAAGCATCTGCAAGAGATGCGTCAGGGTGGCGAGGGTCAGGGTTTGAACGAGCAGACGACGATCGTGCCAGTAGGGTGCGAGGTCGTGCTCGATCATGTGCCGCCAGTTGTTGGTCGTGGGCAACAGGCGGGCGGCGAGACGCGGTCCGTATAGCGCGGCCACCACGCTGGTGGGCAACAACAGCGCCGCCAGCCACCGTGCGATCGCCGGCAATGGATGGTGGGGAATCACGATCACCGCGATGGCGCCCATCCAGGCCAGGGTGACGAAGCCGGTGAGTCGATGCGCCACGACCGTCGTCAACGCCAGTCCGCGCCGCTGCCCGCTGGCGAGGTACAGCGTGCGGCCGATGTCGCCGGTGACGGTACCCGGCCCGAACAGGTTCAGATACATGCCGCTGAAGTAGTAGCTGAGGACAGTGGAGAACGGTTGCTGGAACCCCACCGCGCGGGCCAGGAGCCACCAGCGGTAGGCGCTCAGCGCCTGGCTGAAGATGCTGCCGGCCAGGGCCGCCAACATCCAGAGCGGATCCGCGCTCGACATCGCGGCGCGCATCTCGCCGAGATTCGTCTCGTAGAAGAGCACCCCGAGCAGCAGGGCGCTGAGAGCGAGCTTGAACCAGCGCGAGGCGAGCACGCGCCGCCAACCGCTCGCCACGGCGGTCACCAACCGGCCGCCGCACCGCCCTTGCGCGGGTCGGCGGCGCCGTCGAGCGATCCATCGGCGCGGCGCCGCACGAGTTGCACCGACGCCGCGCCGGGCAGGTCGACGCTGCGGTGCCCGAGACGGGCCAGCGCGGCGCGCTGGTTGGCGCCGATGGCCGGCTCGAGCATCAGCACCGGCGGCGTCCACTGGTGGTGCAGGCGCGCCGCGCTGACCGCCGTCTCGGCATCCTGGTCGAAGACCAGCGCATTGAGCAGGACCTGCAGCGTGCCGGTGATGATCAGCGGTCCGCCGGAGCCGCCGGCGACCGCTGCCACCTCGCGCCCGCGCGTGACGATGGTCGGCGTCATGCTGCTCAGCGGGCGCTTGCCGGGCGCGATCGCGTTGGCTTCCGAGCCGATGAGGCCGAAGGTGTTGGGGACGCCGGGCTGGGCCGAAAAATCGTCCATGGTGTTGTTGAGGATGATGCCGGTGTCGCCGGCGACCACCATCGAGCCGAAGGAGGTGTTGATGCTGGTCGTGCAGGCCACGGCGTTGCCGGCGGCGTCGACGACCGAGAGATGCGAGGTGCCGGCGTCGGCGGCCAGCGTGTGAGCCCCGTAGTAGCTCGGCGAGAAGGTGGTGGCGGCGCTCTGGCGATGGCGCAGCGCACGGCCGCGCTGCGGATCGAGCAGCGCCGGCAACGGGACGCGGACGAAATCCGAGTCGCCGTAGAACTCGGCGCGGTCGGCGAAGCCGAACTGCAACGCCTCGGCGAGCAGATGCACATAGGTCGGCGAATTGTGCTCGAGGGCGCGCAGGTCGTCGCCGCGCAGTTGGTTGAGGACGGTGATCAGCACCCCGCCGCCGGAGCTCGGCGGCGGCATGCCGTAGACGTCGTAGCCGTCGAAGCGCCCCTGCAGCGCCGTGCGCCAGCGCGGCCGATAGGTGGCGAGATCAGCTGGGCGCAGGATGCCGCCGCTGGCGTCGGTGCTGGCGACGATCGCGCTGCCGACGGGCCCGTCATAGAAGCCGCGCACCCCTGCGGCGGCGATGCGCTCGAGCGTCGCCGCCAGAGCCGGTTGGCGCAACGTCTCGCCCGCCTGCAGCGGGGTGCCGTCGGGGTGCAGCAGGATCGCCGCCAAAGCCGGCCGGGCCCGGATCGCGTCGCGTTGACGGGCGATGGCGTCAGCCAGGTGCGGCTCAATCGCGAAGCCGTCGCGCGCCAGCGCGATGGCGGGCGCCGCGACCTCGGCCAGGGACCGGGTACCGTGGCGTTGCAGGGCCGCGACGAGCCCGGCGATCTCCCCGGGGACGGCGACGGCGAGGCCGCCGAGCAGGCTCAAGCCGGGTACGACCTGGCCGTTGCGTACGAACATGTCGCGGCGCGCCGCGGCGGGCGCGCTCTCGCGGTAGTCGAGCGCGGCGACGCGACCGCTCGCCCGGTCGAAGATGAGCATGAAGCCGCCGCCGCCGATGCCGCATGACGATGGATTGACGACGCCGACCGCCAGCGAGGTCGCCGCCGCGGCGTCGACGGCGTTGCCGCCCGCCTGCAGGATGCCGAGCCCGGCCGCGGCCGCCAGTCGATGCTCGGCCGCCACCATGCCGTTGCGCCCGCTCGCCGCCAGCGCCGCGGGCACCGCGCCGAGCGCCAGCACGAGAAGGACAGCGACCGCGCGCATGGGGGCCCGAGTTGTAGTCGGGGCCCCGGCGCGGAGCAAGCTGGGTCCTCGTCGCGCGTTCCGTGCCGCGTACAC
>JBOHWA010000604.1:0-2715 GCA_050735855.1 Binatia bacterium | reverse complement strand
TCCACCCGGGCGTCAGGCTGCCGACCCACTACCACACGGGCACCGTGCACCTGTGGACGCTGTCGGGGCGATGGAACTACGTCGAGTTTCCGGACCAGCCGCAGACCGCCGGCAGCTACCTGTTCGAACCTGGCAGCTCGATCCACACCTTCGACGTGCCCGCCAGCAACACCGAGCCGACGGAGACGCTCATGGTCGTGCAAGGCTCCAACGTCAACTTCGACCAGGACGGCAACTACGTCGGTCTGCTGGACGCCAACACGATCACCATGCTGATCGACCACCTGATCCGCGAGCGCGGCCTGGAGCCGGCGAAATACATCACGCCGCCGCAGCCGCGCTACACGCACAACGGTTGAGACCGCCACGACGCGCCACGTGTCCGACTCCACCATGAGCGAGTTCCTCGGTATCGCCCGCGAGGCGGTCTACTCTCCCGGCAAGGTCGGCGCCGACCGCGCCATCCTCGACGCCGTCGCCGCGCAACTCGCCGGCAGCCACCGCGTGCGCGTCGTCAGCGCCGACGACGGCCTCGACGCCGCGCGCCCCAGCGGCATCGTCTTCGCCATGTGCCAGGGCCCTGCCGCACTCGCCACCCTGCAGAAATGGGAAGCCGCCGGTGTGCGCGTGGTCAACAGCGTCGCCGGCATCCTCAACACCCACCGGCGCCGCATGCTGGCGGCCTTCGAACGCGCCGGCATCGCCCATCCGCCGAGCCGGCTGCTGGCGACCGACGCGCCGCACGAGCTGCCCGAGTGGGTCGACGCCGGCGCCTGGCTGAAGCGCGGCGACGTGCACGCCACCGAGCCCGACGACGTCGTACGCGTCGCCGATCGCGCCGACGCACGGGTCGCACTCGCCGCGATGCGCGCCCGCGGCATCACCCAGGCGCTGGCGCAGCGCCACGTCGACGGCGCGGTGATCAAGTTCTACGCCGTGCGCGGCCACTTCTTCGCCGCCTTCCCGCCGCCGGAGTGCACCCCGGCGCTCGACGCCGGCGACGAGCGCCGCCTGCGCGCCCTCGCCGAGGCCGGCGCCGCGGCGCTCGAACTAGAAGTATTCGGTGGCGACTGCGTGCGCGATGGTCACCGCAACTTATGGTTAATTGACTTGAATGATTGGCCTAGCTACGCTCCCTGCCGTTTCGGAGCCGGCGAGGCGATCGCCTCGTATCTCGTCGAAAAAGCGAGCCTTCAGTGACCATACCCCACCGTGTCGAGGAGGGCGCCGCGCCCGTCCCCGGGCCGCGCTCGCGGGCCACCTACGCCGCCGAACAAGCCTATATCGCGCCCGGATTGCAGCGCATTGCGCAGCTCTCCGAGCTGACCATCGCGCACGGCAGCGGCAGCACGCTGGTCGACACCGACGGCAACCGGTTCCTCGACTTCTTCGCCGGCGTCGCCGTCGCCAGCCTCGGCCACTCGCACCCGCGCTACGTGCGCGCCCTGCAGCAGCAGCTCGAGCGCAGCGTCGTCGGCAGCTTCACCAGCCAGCCGCGCCTCGACCTGCTCGCCCTGCTCGCCGAGCTGGCGCCCGGCGCCCTGCGCCGCACGCAGCTCTACAGCGGCGGCGCCGAGGCGGTCGAAGCGGCCCTGCGCCTGGCCAAGTCGTTCACCAAGAAGTTCGAGGTGGTCGGCTTCTGGGGCGGCTTCCACGGCAAGACCGGCGGCGTCATGGGCCTGATCGGCGACAGCTGGAAGCAGCACTGGGGCCCGCTGGCGCCCGGCACCCATCAGGTGCCGTACGCCGACTGTTACCGCTGCCCGCTGAAGACCACCTATCCCGAGTGCGGCATGGCGTGCGTCGAGTTCGCTGGCGAACAGCTGAAGGTCGCCACCGCGGGGTCGATCGCGGCGATCATCGTCGAGCCGATGCAGGGCACGGCCGGCAACGTCATCCCGCCGCCGGAGTTTCTGCCGGCGGTGCAGGAGTTGGCGCGCAGGCACGACGCGCTGCTGATCGCCGACGAGATGATCACCGGCTTCGGTCGCACCGGCACCATGTTCGGCTGCGAGCACACCGGCACCGAGCCCGACGTGATGACCATCGGCAAGGGCTTCGGCTGCGGCTTCCCGGTCACCGGGCTGATCTCGACCGACGAGATCACCGACTCGCTGCCCTTCGCCAGGCCGAGCTCGTCGTCGTCGAGCTACGGCGGCAACCCGCTCGCCGCCACGGCGGCGCTGGCGACGGTGCAGACCATCGTCGACGAGGACCTGGCGCAGAATGCGGCGCGCGTCGGCGCGGTGTTGCTCAACGGCCTGCGCGCGCTGCAGGAGAAGTACGAGTTTATCGGCGACGTGCGCGGCAAGGGGCTCTTGATCGGCATGGATCTGGTCACCGACCGGGCCAGCAAGACGCCGCTGCCGCCCAAGGTCACCGAGCGCATCTTCCTCGCCGCGCTGCGCCGCGGCCTGTTGTTGATGGGCTATTTCTCGCGCGTGCGCATCAACCCGCCGCTGGTGCTGACCGAGACCGAAGCGCGCGACGGCGTCGCCATCCTCGACGAAGTGTTCGCCGAGCTGGCGCCCGACGGCCGCTACCGGGGATGAGCCCGCGCCGCATCGCGCTGCTCGGCTTCGGTCACGTCGCCGAACACGGGCACCTGCCGGCGTGGCTGGCGCGCGACGATTTCCACCTCGCCGCCGTCGCCGAGCCCGATCCGGCGCGCCGGGCCGTCGCCGCGCGGCTGTTGCCGCACGCGCACGTGTACGA
>JBOHWA010000603.1:0-5221 GCA_050735855.1 Binatia bacterium | reverse complement strand
GTACACCTCGGGCAGCACCGGAACGCCCAAGGGCGTCGTGGTGACGCACGGCAACATCATGAACAACTGCCGCGCGATCCGCGACGCCACGGCGTACACGCGCGGCGATCGCATGGTGTCGTGGCTGCCGCTGCACCACGACATGGGTCTGGTCGGCGGTCTGTTGACCAGCATGTACTGCGCCGCCGAGACCTTCCTCATGCCGCCGATGGCGTTCCTGGCCCGTCCGGTGACCTGGCTCGAGGCGATCACGCGCTTCGCCGGCACGCTGACGGTGGCGCCGACGTTTGCCTACAGCCTGTGCGCGCGCAAGGTGCCGGGCAAGCAGCTCGAGGGCGTCGACCTGTCCAGCCTGCGCCTGGCGTACATCGGCGCCGAGCCCATCGACCCCGGCTCGCTCGAGGCCTTCATCGAGCGCTTCGTCGCCTATGGCCTGTCCCGCACCGCGATGTACCCGGTGTACGGGCTGGCGGAAGCGACGCTGGCGGTCGGCTTCCCGCGACCCGGCGCGCCGGTGCGCTACGACACCGTCGATCGGCGGCGGTTGGCGGCCGACGGGATCGCCGCCGCCGGCACGGCGGGCGCCGACAGCGTCACCTTCGTTTCGGTCGGCCATCCGCTGCCGGGGCATCAGGTGTCCATCGTCGACCGCGATTCCGGCGCCGGGCTGGGCGAGCGCCGCGTCGGCGAGCTGGTGGTCGAAGGTGGGTCGGTCACGCCGCGCTACTTCGCCGACGGCGATGGTGTGCAGCGCACCGTGCTGCACACCGGCGACCTGGCCTACGTCGCCGAGGGGCACATCTACGTCGTCGATCGCATCAAGGACCTGGTCGTCATCGGCGGGCAGAACTACGCGCCGTCCGACATCGAGAGCGCCGCGGCGCAGGGCGGCGGCCTGCGCCGCGGCCGCATCGTCGCGTTCTCCACCGCGGGCGGCATGGGCACCGAGGAGCTGCACATCGTCGCCGAGGTGCGGCCGACCTCGTGGCGCTCGCCGCGCGAGCTCGCAGACGCGCTGCGCCGCCAGGTGCTGGCCGACATCGGCCTGGCGGCGGCGACGGTGACGATCGTCGCCCCCGGCACGCTCGAGCGCACTTCGAGCGGCAAGATCAAGCGCCGCGCCTGCGCCGAGGCGCACCGTCGCGGCACGCTGACCAGCTGGCGGCGGCGCGATCGCCTGGTCTACCGCATCGTGCGGCGGGTGCAGATCGCGGTCGGGACCCTGCGCGCCGTGCTGCGGCGCGGTCACCCGTAGGTGGTGAACCCCTCCAGCGCGGCGGCGAAGGGGCGCTTGTAGAGCATGTTGAACTCGAGCATGGGGCCGACCGTGCAGGTGTTGCAGGGCGTCTGGCGGTCCCAGGCGGTGCGCCAGTCCTGCGCCAGCAGATCGACGGCGTCCATCTTCTTCTTGGTGTAGGCGCAGGCGTAGGCCTTGCCGAGCGGGTCGACGTACAGGTAGCCGTGGCCCGCTGGGCAGCGCGCCGCCGGGTCGTGGTAGGCGGAGATCGAGAAGTCCTCCCAACCGGCGAGGAACTCGAGGTAGGGCGTCGAGCTGACGATCGGACGGCCGGCGCGCTTCTGCTCCAGCAGGTCGCGCCAGAAGGCGCGCAGGCGCTCGCTCGCGACGGCGACCTCGCCGCGCACGACGTCGGTGTCGACGCACTGCGGCTGGAAGTGCATGCGGAAGCCGCCCGCCTCGGCCTGGCGCAGCAGGCCGTCCACCTGGGTGAGGCTGTGCTCGGTCACGACGCAGATGGCGATCACCGGCTTGCCGTTCTTGATCAGCTGCGCGATGCCGGCCATGACGCCGTCGTAGGCGCGCTCACCGCGCGCGGCGATGTGTGCCGCGGCGTCGCCATCGAGGCTGGTGTAGATCAGGTCGGCCAGCGCCAGGCGCTCGGGGTGGCGGTCGTAGAGCGTCAGGTTGGAATTGACCGTGACGAAGAAGCGCTGGCGCTTCGCCAGCCCGATGATGTCGCCGATGTCGGCGCGCATCATCGGCTCGCCGCCGGCCAGGCCGAGGCGGCGGACGCCCATCGAGCGCAGGCGCTGGAAGAGCAGGTCGATCTGCTCCAGGCTCAGGTTGGTCGGATCGATGAACGGGCAGTTGCAGTAGGCGCAGCGCAGGTTGCAGCGGTTGGTCACCGCGAAGGTGGCGGAGAAGGGGCGCGGCGCCCCGTCGATCATGTAGGCGAGCAGGCTGGTGCCGTAGGCGTAGCCGACCGCCAGCTGGTCAGCCAGTCGCACCGGCGATCCCCAGCAGGTAGAGCCACACGATCCCGAAGTAGACCTTGGTGAGCAGCCAACCTGTGCGCGGATTGCCGGCGACGAAGAACAGCCCCAACGGGGTGAACGCGGTCAGCGCCCAGCCGGCGCCCAGGGCCGGGCGCAGCACGACGAACAGCAGCGCCGAGAGGACGAAGAGCACGTTGCGCGACAGCGCTTCGGAACGCACCGCGGTGGTGGTGATGCCGTTGGCGGCGTCCGAGGCGCGGTCGTCGAGCGCCTGGTACAGGTGGCAGACCGCGGTCATCAGGCCGACGAAGACCAGGATCGCCGGCGGCGCGCCGACGACCGCGGCGTAGAGCAGACCCCACAGGCCGCACCAGGCGACGTCGATCACCGGCACGCCCTTGAGCAGCGTCGAGTAGACGACGTTGACGACCATGACGCCGGCGAGCGCCGCGGTGGCCGCCGCGCCGAGCGTGAGCATGGACAGCCCCAGCGTCACGAACTTCAGCGCGAAGATCCAGAGACCGAACTCGCGATGGTGCTCGAGGTACGTCGCGACCAGCTGCTGATCCTTCTTCGGGTTGTTCACGTCGCTGGCGACGTCGTACTGATCGTTGAACGCGTACATCAGCAGGATCGCCAGCGTCGACACGACGGCCTGCGCCAGCATGACCGGCAACCCGGCGCCCTGGTAGGCGATCAGCGAGAGGTTGATCGCCAGCAGCGCGCCCTCGCCGCGCTGGGTGCGGCGGATGGTCGAAGCGAGCGCCGCCCAGACGAAGGTGGCGGCGGTGAGCGACGGCGCCGGCAGGGCGGCGGCCGGCAGGGCGGTCTCGGCGAAGGGCGGCGCATACCCTGCCTGCGGTTCCGCCTGGCGAGAAAGCATAGAGAATTTGTGTACCACCGGCTCAGCGCCGCAGTCAACGGAATTCACGGCTCACAGACCTGCCGCCCCGCTATGTGCGACAAGGCAAAATCGACATTTCACCCACGCCCGCGCCGATTCCCGGGACCTCTCGTGGGGGCGCGCCGTCTGCGGACGCCGGCTCGGGCCCGGCGGGCGATTCAGAGCGACGGCCCGGCCAACGACGGGTCGGCGCGGCGCGTCCGACGCCCGCCGGCCTTGCCCAGCACCGACAGGAAGTCGACCGCCAGGCCGGCGTAGCGGCGCACATCCCAGACGTGGCGGATCTTGGTCAGGCGGCCCCAGACGTAGCGCGGCCGCAGGTAGAAGCGGCGCAGGATCTGCTTGCGGACCCGGATGAGGTCGTCGGCATGCTGGTAGGCGAACGGCAGGTAGCTCGGGTACCAGTTGCTGAACTCGCCCCAATGGCGGGCGATCAGGCGCCCGTGCTGGTGCATCTCGCCCCACAGCTCGGTGCCCGGGTAGGGCACGGTGTAGTTCCACTGCGCGTAGTCGGGCTCGAGCAGGATGGCGAGGCTGAGGGTCTTCATCGCCATCTCGGGCGTTTCGCCCGGCAGGCCGACCATGAACGCGGCGCGCACCTCGATGCCGGCCGCCTGGGTCTGCTGGATGATCTCCCTGACCTGCAGATCCGAGCCGAACTTCTGGATGCGAATGTGCTGCTTCAACGTCTCGTCGGTCGTCTCGATGCCGTAGAAGATATTCCAGCAGCCGGCGCGCTTCATCTTCGCCAGCAGTTCCGGGGTGATCGTGTTGATGGCGGCGAAGCAGCTCCAGACGATGTCGAGTTGCTTCTCGATGATGCGGTCGCAGAGCTCGTACATCCACTTCTTGTTGACCGTCATCGTGTCGTCCCAGAAGGTGATCTCTTTCGCCCCGTACTGCTCGATCAGGTGCTCGATCTCGGCCACGACGCGGGCCGGGCTGGAGAAGCGCACCGTGGTGCGGGCCTCGCTGCAGAACGTGCACGGGTACGGGCAGCCGCGGATCGCCACCATCGAGAAGGCCGGCAGGCGCTTGTAGCGGTTGCCGACCGGCTTGTAGCGCTGGAACGGCAGCAGGTCGCGGGCGGGGAACGGCAGACTGTCCAGATCGCGGATGAACGGGCGCGGCGGCGTCTTCACCAGCTTGCCGGCGCGCTGGAAGGCGACGCCGCGGATGCTGTCGAGCGCGCAGGGGTGGGCGAGCAGCGCCTGCTTCGAGCCGTGTTGCTCGAGCGCCTGCATGATCTCGAGCAGCGTCTCCTCGCCCTCGCCGATCACCGACACGTCGAACACTGGCGGCTTTCCGTTGTAGACGTCCTCGGGCACGACCGAGACGTGCTTGCCGCCGAGCACGACCAGGGTGTCCGGCAGGCGCTCCTGCAGCACGGTGGCGATGCAGATCGCCGGCGGCATCATCACCGTGTTCGCCGTGATGCCGACCACGGCGGGCCCGAGCGCCGCCACCCGCGCGGCGGTCGCCTCCGGCGACAGGCGTTCGGCGGCGACGTCGATGATCACCGGCTCGTGCCCCTGCTGGCGCACGTAGGCGGCGAGCATGGCGAGGCCGAGCGGCGACTCGAAGTTGGCCTTGTCGCCGAACCATTCGACGTCGGCCGCCGGCGGGTTGAGAAAGACGATCTTCATGACCAGCGCGGAATGACCCCCTTTCCGCGGCTACCACAGGCGTCCTTCGATCAGCAAGGAACATTCGCGTCCGGCCGTCAGTTTGGATCGCCCGCCCGTTCGCCGGTGGCGTCCGGGCGGAGGGGGCGGGGGCCGTGCTATGGTCCGGGGCAGCCATGGCGGACGACAGCGCGACCACGCAGCGCAAGGATGCCCACCTCGACCTGTGCGCCGAGGCGGACGTCGAACCGGCCGAGAACGACACCCTGCTGGGCGATGTGCACCTGGTGCACTGCGCGCTGCCGGAGCTGGCACTGGCCGACGTCGACCTCTCCACCCGCCTGTTCGGCAAGCGCTTGTCGCACCCACTGGTGGTTACCGGCATGACCGGCGGCACCGAGCGCGCCGGCCAGGTGAATCGCGACCTGGCTGCCCTGGCAGAGGAGTACGGCCTGGC
>JBOHWA010000602.1:0-3424 GCA_050735855.1 Binatia bacterium | reverse complement strand
GGCAAAGGCCCGATCGCAGTTGGCGGCGAAGACGAAGTCGCTCTCGGTGAGGCCGTCGATCGTGTGCGTCCAGATCGTCACCCCGACCCGCCCCCAGGCGAGGGCGAGATCCGGGTGGTGATTCTCCTCCTCGGCGATCGCGCCGATGCGGTTCACCAGGGCCAACGCCTGGGCGAAGTTCGGCAGGCGAAAGGTCTTCTCCAGATGGTGGCCCCCGACCGCCTGCCAGCCGTCGATCTGCGCCAGCAGCGGCGCGATCTCGACCGCGGTCAGCCGCGGCACGCCGCCGCGGCACGGGACGCAGGGGCGATCGGCGAGGCTGGTCACGAGGCGCACGCCGTGCCGTTGATGGCGCATTGGACCGCGGTGGGGCGCTCGCCGCCGCGGTTCTTCTCGCCGCGGTTGCCGCCTTCGTCGGTCAACCCGGTGCCGCGCACGGCGATCCCATCGCCGGCGTTGTCGAGCGCCACATTGTCGGCCAGGCGCCAGGTGCTGCCCATGCCGGCGATGCCGGTGCCCTGGTTCGCTTCCGCCCGGCAGCTGCGCACGTCGAGCCCGATGGCCTGCAGGAAGACGCCGTCCTTGCGCCCCTCGCGCGCCGCGCACTCGGCCAGCGTATGGCCCGCGCCCATGATGTTGAATCCCGAATTGCCGCTGCGCTCGGCCAGGTTGCCCGCCCCGCTGCGACCGATGGTGCCGGTGTCGCCCATGACGAAGTAGCCGAAGCGCCCGCAATCCGCGGCGCGCGTGTCGGTGATCAGGAAGCCGCTGCCGCCCAACCCGAAGCCGTCGCGGCGCGCGCGGCGCGCTTCGACGCGCCGGATCTCGAAGTCGCGCCCGGTGATGCGGACGGCGTCGCGCGCGCTGTCGGCGACCACCAGGTCCTCGATCAGCGCCACGGTATCGCTGCCGCGGGCGGTGATGCCGTCGTCGTAGCCACTGATTGTCGCCACGCCGCCGCTGCTGACGATGCGCGCCCCGCCCGGCCCGCCGGCGATCACCCGGATGCCGCTGCCGCCGCTGCGCCCGCTGCCGCGCAGCGTGGCGCCGCGCAGGTCGATGACCAGGCCGCGGCGCGCATCCGGGGCGCGGACGATCAGGCCGTCCTCGGCGCAGACCTCGCTGGCCACCGGGTCATCGGTCAGTTGCAGGTTGCTGACCAGGACATCGCCGCAGGCGCACGGCACGTCCTGCCCGTCGACGCTGTCGCCGCACAGCTTGGCCGCCGCCGGGTTGCCCGCCGCCGCCAGGCCGAGTCCCAGCCCCGCCAGCACGCCCATCCACCACCTGTCGCCGCCCCGGGTTGACCTTCTCGACACCATTTCATCCTTTGAACCACAGCCCTTCACTACCTTCAACCGCGATCGCTACCCTAAGACAGCGAGGACTTTCCCCAATTGCCTGCCTTCGGCGCCGCGCGCTATCGTGCGCTCGGTTCGATGGGCAACGGACGCGGTCCAAGTGACCGCCGGTCGGGCAACAACGGCTGGTCCACGCATGGGCACGGATAGAGAAAATGGAGGATCGATGCAGACTGAGATCGAATCGGCAACCGAGCTAGGTCCGACGGTCTATGTGGTCGATGACGACCCGGCGATGCGCTCCTCGCTGCGCTGGCTGATCGAGTCCGTCGGGCTCACCGTCTGCACCTGTGCCAGCGCGCAGGAGTTCCTGCGCACCTACCAGCCGACCGACCCGGGCTGCCTGGTGCTCGACGTACGCATGCCCGGCATGAGCGGCCTCGACCTGCAGGCCGAGCTGCATTCGCGCAAGATTCGCATCCCCATCCTCATCATCACCGGCTACGCGGAGGTGCCCCTGGCGGTGCGCGCGATGAAGGCGGGCGCGTTCGATTTCATCGAGAAGCCGTTCAGCGATCAGACCCTGCTCGATCGCATTCGCGCCGCGGTCGCGCAGGACGAGGTCCGCCGCCGCCGCCAGGCGGCCCGCCAGGAGGCCGAGCGCCTGCTCAGCCTGCTGACCGCGCGCGAGCGCGACGTACTCAACCGCGTCGTCACGGGGAAAAGCAACAAGGTGATCGCCGCCGAGCTCGTGCTCAGCACCAAGACCGTCGAGGTGCACCGCGCCCATGTGATGGAAAAACTGCGCGCCGACTCCCTGGCGGACCTGATCCGGCTCGCCCTGCTGGCCAGCGAGGACGACGACGCCGAACCGCAGGCGAACTGACGCCGGGCGCCGCGCTGTGTACTTTTCGTACAAGGAAATACCCACCCTCTGTGCGGGAATGTCCTAACTTCTTTTGCTCAATCGTGCGTGGTAGTTTTCCCGGGCGTGGCATGTGACGTGATGCACCAGATGATCAGCAGCGGATTGGCACGTCGCGCCGCGACAATCGCTTGGAGCCACACAGCGGACGCGACGCGCGCGACAGCACAAGGCGGGGTGTATATGGAAAAGAAAGCGGTCGTCGACACTTCAGCATCCAGGGCGCTGCGCAAGACGACGGCACGCCGTCGGGCCAACAGCGAGCGTGACCTGGAGGCGCTGCTCTTGGCGCAGTACGCCGCCCGGCGCACCTCGGTGGACGGATTCGACAGCGTCGTCTGGGACGAGGTGTGAGCCGCCTGTGGCTCACGCACGGCAGCGATGAACACGCCTAGCCCCCTGCCCCACGGCACGCGCCTGCGCCCGCGGCAACGCGCGGCCGCGGTCTACCGGCAGCGTGCCGCGCGCAGCCCGTTGTATGGCGCCCCGGGCGCCGCCGCGCCGGCCAGCGTCGACTCGGCCGCACCCACGGCGGCGCGGGTGCTGCAGCGCCGCTATCCCTTGATCAGTGCGCTGCTCGCCGAGCTCGACCTGATGGGCGACGAGTCGCGCCTCCCCCTGCGCCGCCCGCAGCGCTCCTGAGCGCCGCCCGCGCAACTCCCTGGAATGGCGCGTTCGCGCCATGCTAGAAACCCGGCATGGCCCCCGGCGCAAAGCGTCCCTCGGCACCCGCCTCGACCAAGGCGCGTCCCCCTGAGCTCTTCCGCAAGCTCATCGCGGCCGCGATGGACTTCGAGCGGCGCACCATGCAGCTCTATTGCCAGTACGAGAGCCTGTTCGCCGACCCGCCGGAGGTGCGCGCCTTCTGGTTCGACATGGCGGAGCACGAGTCGCGCCACTACGGCGCCCTGGCCATGGTCGCCGGCCTGCTCGAGTGCGCCCCCGAGCGCACCCTGCCCGCCGCGCCGTCGCTGACCCGCCAACACGTCCTCCACCTGCGCCAGACGCTCGATCAGGCCGAAGCCGAGGCGCGCCCCGGGCTGACGCTGACGCGCGCCTTCGAGTCGGCGCTGGCCATCGAGAGCTCCGAAATCGAGGACCTGGTGCTCGACCTGCTCTCCGCCCTCAAGGGCGAGAGCGAGCGCGAGCGCGCCGTGCAGATCCTCATCCACGACCTCGGCGACCTGAGCTACATGAT
>JBOHWA010000601.1:0-3333 GCA_050735855.1 Binatia bacterium | reverse complement strand
GCGCTGGGGATGACGGCGATGCGCGCGCGCGGCACCCCGCCCGCCGCCAGGCACTCGGCGACCGCCGGCGAGATCGCCACCGCTCGGCGGGTCAGGCGCTCGAAGATCAAGCGCGTCCGCCAGCCCGGCCGCACGGCGCGATCCATGCGCCGCGTCACCAGCGCCGGCACCCCGGCGCGCCAGGCGGCGAGGCTGCCCAACCAGGCGGCGCGACCGGTGTGCAGATGGACGAGATCGACCGGCGCGGCACGCAGCGCCCGCGCCAGACGCCACACGGCGGCCGCGTCGAGGGCGCCGCGCATCGGCACGGGGCAGGTCGCGATGCCGCGCGCCGCCGCCTGCGCCGCTGCGCGGCTGTCCGGCGGACAGAGGAGGAGGTTGTCGTGGCCGCGCCGCGCGAGGCCCTCGATGAGCAGAAAGACCTGCACCTCGCCGCCGGAGAAGCCGCGCTCGGCGTCGATATGGGCGATGCGCACCGCGGCGTTCACCGGTCGAGCGACGCGTCGCGCAGCAGCGACTGGGTCTGCGGGCGGGCGTGAAAACCGCCGACGTGGCGGCGGTGGCGGGCGATGCGGGCGCTGAACTCGGCATCGCCCGCCGCGTACAGGTGGTTGGCGATGCGCGTCGTGTCGCCCTTGTGGAAGACGTAGTAGCCGACGGCGCTGTCCGGCAGCGCCAGCAAGCGTTCGCCGTGCGCCACCAGCGCGGCATTGGCCGCATGCGTGGCGTCCTCATGGCCGTCGCTGGCGAAGCGGCAGCCGGCAGCGCGGAAACGATCGGTGGCGTAGAGCGTCAGGCAGGAACGCAGCCAGGGCACGCCGCCGGCGGTTTCGCGGCGCGCCAGGCGGGCGAACCAGCCGTGGCGGGCGAGCAGTCCGGCGAGCAGGGACGAGTTGGCGACGCGGATGGTCTGATGGCGCGAGCCGACCGCCGCGCAGCCGGCGGCGCGCGCCCGCTCGACCAGGAAGGCGAGCCAACCGGCCCGGTGCACGTAGGTGTCGGAGTGCATGACCAGAAAGTACGGCGTCTCGACCCGCGCCGCGCCGAGGTTCAGCGCCGCCGCCTGCGCCCCGACCAGATCGTTGGCGATGCCGGTGGGGATCAACTCGATCCAGGGCAGGTCGCGCAGGTAGTCGATCGACGCGTCGGTCGAGCCGTTGTCCAACACCAGCACGCGGTAGGGCGGCGCGCTGAAGCGCCGGATCGACCGCAGGCAGAGGCGAATCGCGTCGGGCGTCTGGTAGTGCGGGATGAGCAGCGTGACGGCGTCGCCCATGCCGCGGTGCTACCGCCGATGCGCCGCAATTGCCAGTCGGCTCGCGCCCGCCTCACAGGCCGACGAGCGGACCGAGCAGCTTGAACAGGGCCTGCTGGAGCGGCATCTGGGTGGCGAAGACGGGCACCAGCGGCAGCGCCGCGGCGAGCGCGACCGGAATGAGCGACTGGCGGCTCAGCGGCACGACCCGCATGCGGCGGACCGCGTCGTAGAGGGCGACCGTATCGGCCACCGGGCCGATCTCGGGAGCGCCGAGCAGACCGCCGTCGGCCACCGTCTCGCCGTGTATCCAGCGGCGGTCGAACAGCCGGCCATAGTCCGCCAACAGCGCGCCGACGGCCACCAGGCTGCGGCGTTTGGCGCCGCGCAGCCGACCGGCGAAGACGGCCAGGGGCGCCAGCCCGACCAGCGTGCTGATCGCGACCAGCATCGCCGCCGGGATGCGCAGCTCATCGACCGGCAGCCCGTGGTACAGCGCGTCGTGCCCCCACCGCCCGGCGATGACCACGGCGATGCCGAAGAAGAACGGCGCAAACGCCGCCGGCAGCTTCTCGACGAAGGCGATGCCGCCGGCGCGATCGGGATGGGTGGGGGCCAAGCGCAGGTCGAGGCCGGCGATCTGCTGGAAGAGGCGCGTCACCACCACCAGGCGCCACAGCCAGGCGAACAGCGCGATGAGGAAGAGCGGGCGCGACACCCAGGCGAACCAGACGGCGGCAAAGTTGGCGGCGGCCAGGTTGTCGCCGCTGGGCACGGCCCACAGCAGCTCGTGGTTGTGCGCGCTCCCCTCCCAGCCAGCCAGCGAGATGGCCGCGACCAGCGCGAGGATGACGAACAGCGCCGCGCGCGAGTCGCGCCGGCGCGCGGCGCGGGTGAGAATCTGCTTGAAGGCGGGCAGCAGGGATTCATCCACGACGCCGGAGGAGACGAACTGCGGCAACACGCGCCGCAGCGCCCGCTCGACCAGCCCTTCGCTGGCGAGAAAGAGGGGCAGCGCGATGAGGAAGCGGGCGTGGATGCCGAAATGGCGCAACAGCGGCTCGTCGGCGACGCCGGGCAGCAGCCGGCGATACCAGAGGGCCCAGAGCATCAGCGGCAGCCAGGTGAGCGCGACGGCGACGGCGATGCGCCGCCCGGTGCCCAGGCCGCGCGCCGGAATGAGCCCGACGCGGCGCTGGGCGCGGAACAGCGGATCGCCGGTGACCAGCGAGAAGCTGTCCTCGCGCGTCGCGAGGGCGGCATCGTCATCTGGGAGCTCGGCCTTCATCGAGGCGGTCGATCCATATTCTCCACTGCAGGCGGGTTGGCGGTGCTACCGCGGTGGCTCGGACAGAACCGGGGCGTCCATGCTCTGGCGCAGCTGCGCCAGGGCTTGATCGAAGGAGTCGAGGCGCATCAGCCCGAGCCGGGGGTACTCGATCTGGAGAATGACGAACACCACCACGGCCATCACCGTCGCGAACCCGAGCATGTGCAACCAGCTGCGCGCCGCGTTGTCGGCCATGGCGTAGCCGGCGAGCAGCGCACTCGCCAGCGCCAGGCCGAACAGCATCGCGAAGATACTGGGCGGCGGATGCATCTGCGCCGCCATGGTGCGCGTCGTCGTGATGTCGATCATGGCGTTGAGCGCGGAGAGCAGCAGCGTCGTGGTCGCCGGCGACTCGGCCGTGCGGCACGCGGCGACGGCCTGGGTCCAGATCTCGCGCTGCACCGTGGCGCTGACCGCGAGCTCGTGCTCGGCGGCCGCGACGTCCGGCAGCAGGCGGTATACCTTCAGCCGCGTGTCCACGTAGCGCCGAAAGCTCTCGCGCAGCGGCGCCTGGGTGCTGGCCGGCAGCAGGTCGAGGCGCAGGTAGGCGGTGCCGATATCGTTGGTCTCCTGGACGATCAGCTGCCGCCGCACGTCGAACCTGGTCGCGGCGCCGGAGAACGTGAAGGCGACGACCAGCCCCATGAGGCCGAAGATGGCGCCGTCCAGCGCTCCGACCCCGGCGGGCGGCCGCCCGGCCTCGCGCGCCACACGGCGGATGCCCAGACGCCGGCCGGTCTCCAGCAGC
>JBOHWA010000600.1:0-1841 GCA_050735855.1 Binatia bacterium | reverse complement strand
GCCGACATTACCCCCATCCTGTCCTTCCCCCGCAAGGGGGGAAGGGACCCTCGACGTTGGCGCGGCGACAGTCCGAGCACTCTGGCCCCATCGGGAAGGAACCCTCGACATTGGCGCAGCGACAGTCCGAGCGGCGTGGCCCCATCGGGAAGGGACCCTCGAGGTTGGCGCGGCGACAGTCCGATTGCTGTGGCCCGATCGCTTGCGCACGCCCGCTCACTGGAACTCCTGGTAGTTGGAGACCTTCCACTCGCCGTCGGCGTCGCGCCGGGTGTTGAGCACCCAGCGCAGCTCGACGGTGTCGCCGTCGTCGAAGCGCACCTTGCCGTCGTAGACCAGCGTGGCGCGGTCCTCGCCTTCCGGGCGCTCCTCCGCCAGTGTGTAACTGACCGTCGGGCGGCGCGTCGAGGCGTCGATCTGCTGATCGCCGACCAGGCGCTGCTCCTCCTCGACCTTCTGCAACGCGACGCCGCTGGCGTACGCCTTGGCGGCTTTGAGATCGATGCGCACGTAGTGCTCGTCGAGAAAATGCTCGGCGGCGCCGCGCGGGCTGCCGCCGGCGCTGCGGCAGGCCGAGAGCGTCGCCAGGGCGACCGTCATCCCAGCGGCCAACTCGCGCCGCTTCATGGCTTCCGCCTGGCGCCGAACAGGGCGTCGAGCCCGGCGCGCGGGCTCACCGGCGCGGCCGCGGCAGCGGAGGCCGCATCGCCGAGAGCGAAGTAGTCACAGAAGTTGGCGCGTGCTTTGTCCACCTGGCGCTCCGCCTGCGTCTCGCGGCACTGGTTATGGTAGCGCGGATCGTAGAAGCGACAGTTGCGGCAGCAGTGCAGCTCGCTGCCGCAACCGAGACAGGCCTCGCGCCGCCCGATCCGCTCGCCCTCCGGCACGGCGCGGCCGCAGCGATAACATGCGCCGCTCACGCTCGCCAGACTCCGCCGTCGGCCGCCATCAGCGCAACGCGCCGGCCATCCACTCGACCAGATCGCCGAGCAACTGGTCGAGCAGCGCAGCGTCCGAGAAGCGATGGTCGGCGCCGGGGTAGCGCCGCACACTGACGGGACCGCCGACGCGCGCGGCGATCTCGTCGGCATCGCTGCACGGGACGATGTCGTCCGCCGTGCCGTGCGTCAGCAGCACCGGACAGCGCACGCCACCGAGCGCCGCGGGGACGTCGAGGTCCTCGACGTCGTCGAGGAACGCCGCCCCGACGCGGCTGCCGAACAGATCGTACGACCCCTCGCGCCGCCAGCGCTGGCGCTCCGCCTCAGGCAGCGCCCGGGCACGGCGGCCGGGATAGGCCACCGCGGCGATCGTCGCCAGCGCCGCGACCGACGGTTCCTGTGCGGCGAACAGCAGGGCCACCGTGCCCCCCAGCGACGAGCCGATCAGGCCGAGCGGCCCGCCCACGCGGCGGCGGGCATAGGCCCAGGCGCCGGCCAGGTCCTCGACCTCGCCGCTCACGGTCAGGTCGAGAAAGTGGCCCTCCGACTCGCCGACATAGGAGAAGTCGAAACGCAGGGCGTCGACGCCGCGCGCCGCCAGGCCCTCGGCCAGGCGCACCGACTTCGTCCCTTCCTTGCACGCCTCCATGCCGTGGCAGAGGACCACCGCGGCGCGGCCGTCGCCACGGTGCCAGCAGCCGACCAGGCGGACGCCGCGCCGACTGGGAAACTCGACTCGCTCGCTCTGCGCCGCGCCGCTCACGTCTCACCTTGCTCCGCCGGAACCCGGTTGATACCATGCCGCTTCTGCTCGTCCAACGGGGACGAGCGGAGGCACACGTTGGCGCACCTCGCAAAGCTGCACGTCCAGATCGACGAGTTCCTGCGCGTCCTCGACGT
>JBOHWA010000599.1:0-1522 GCA_050735855.1 Binatia bacterium | reverse complement strand
GCCGAGGGACCGGCGCCCTCCAGGGCTGGTGAAAAAACTCTTCAGGTGTCGTCCACCCGGCGCCAGCCCTGGCCGCTCGGGCGGTCGAGCTCGTCGCGGTCCTTCTCGAACTGCTCCTCGAGCTCGTCGCGCGAGGCGCGCGACAGGGCGGCGCGCTGCTCGTCGTCGGCAGTGTCGCGGATGAGGGTCTCGAGGGTGGAGACGTTGTGGCGGCGGAAGCGATCGGCGCGCTCGCGCGCTTCGTAGGGGCGGACGCCGATGATCTCGAGGGTGCGGCGGCCGGCCATCAGCGCCGCTTCGAACATCTCGCGCTCGACCACGGTGACGCCGCGCGCCCGCAGTTCGTTCCAGTGGCCGACGTTGCGCGCCCGGGCGACGATCTGCAGGTGGGGGAAATGCTCCTGGACGATCTCGATCAACTTGAGGTTGGACGCGACGTCGTCGATGGCGTTGACGATCACCCGGGCGTGCGCGGCGCCGGCGGCCTCGAGCAGATCGAGGCGGGTCGCGTCGCCGTAGAAGACGCGGAAGCCGAAGCGGCGCAGCGTGTCGATGTTGTCCGGATCGTGGTCGAGGACGGTGGCCTTCAGCCGGCTGGCGAACAGCAGGCGGCCGACGATCTGCCCGAAGCGGCCGAAGCCGGCGATGATGACCGGCGCATCCTGGCAGTCGATCTGATCGTCCTCGCGCTGCGCGGCGCCGCGGCGCCGCTGCACGGCGTCGGCGGCCAGCACCAGCAGCGGCGTCAGGGCCATCGACAGGGCCACGACGAGGGTGAGGATCTTGCCCCAGTCGCCGGGCAGGACATGCGCGGTCCCGGCGACGCCGAAGACGACGAAGGCAAACTCGCCGCCCTGTGAGAGCAGCGCCGCAAACAGACTATGCTGGCCGCGCGGCACGCCGATACGCGGGCTGATCAGTGCCAGGGCGGCGCTCTTGATGGTGACGAAGCCGACCACCAATGCGGCGAGCAGGACCGGGCGGTCGGCGATCAGGCCGAAGTCGATCGACATGCCGACGGCCATGAAGAAGAGGCCCATCAGCAGCCCCTTGAAGGGTTCGATGTCGCTCTCCAGCGCGTGGCGGTACTCGGAGCTGGCGAGCAGCACGCCGGCGAGGAAGGCGCCGAGCGCCATCGAGACCCCGGCGAGCTGCATCAGCAGGCCGATGCCGATGACCAGCAGCAGCGCGAAGCCGGTGAAGACCTCGCGCAGGTGGGTGCGCGCGATGATCTGCAGGGCCGGGCGGGTGGCGTAGCGGCCGAGCACGACGACGCCGACGATCGCCGCGGCGATCTTGAGCAGGCCGAGCCACACCGGGTCGCTGCCGGTCTCTGGCCGCGCCGCCAGCAGCGGCACGATGCCGATCAGCGGGATGGCGGCGATGTCCTGGAAGAGCAGGACGCCGAAGGCGACCCGGCCGATGGTGGCGCTGAGCACGCCGCGCTCGGTCATCGTCTGCACCGCGATGGCGGTCGACGACAGCGCCAGCGCCGCGCCGGCGACGAAGGCGGCCGCCGGCG
>JBOHWA010000598.1:0-2157 GCA_050735855.1 Binatia bacterium | reverse complement strand
GTTGGGATCAGCACGACGCCGAGCGCCCGGCGCCCTCCAGCTATGCTACTCAGCCACCGGCAGCACCCCGGTCATCGGCAGATCGCGCGACGAGCTGCCGACGTGCAGCGAGTAGTCGATCGGCTCGAGCGCCCACGCCGCGGCGGGCGTGTCCCAGAACATCAGGTCGGCGGCGCGCAGGTCGAAGACCACGGTGCGGGTCTCGCCCGGCGCCAGGTCGACGCGGTTGAACCCCTTCAGCTCGCGCACCGCACGCGCGACCCCTGAGCCAGGGTAGCCGACGTAGAGCTGCGCCACTTCGGCGCCCGCGACCGTGCCCGTGTTGGTGACCTCGGCCGTGACCCGCACGCGGCCGTAGGGCTCGATCGCCGGCGGCGACACCCGCAGGTTGGCATAGCTGAATGTCGTGTACGAGAGCCCGAAGCCGAAGGGGAACAGCGGCGTGGCCGCGGCGAGATCGAGATGGCGATAGCCGTGGAACAGGTCGTAGGTCACCGCCGGGCTGACGTTGTCGAACAGCGGCAGGTCGGCCTCGGCGCGCGGGAAGCTCATCGGCAGCTTACCCGAGGGGACGACGTCGCCGAACAGGACATCGGCGATGGCGGTGCCGCCCTCCTGCCCGGGGTACCAGGCCATGACGACGGCGGCGACGTCGTCCAGCCACGGCATCAGCAGCGCGCCGCTGCCCTCGAGCACGACGATGGTGCGCGGGTTGAGCGCCGCCACCTCGGCGATCAGCGCATCCTGCCCGGCCGGCATCGCCAACCCCTCGCGATCGCCAGTGGTGATGAGGCCCTCGCCTTCGTCGAGGAAGGTGAGGCCCGCGACCACGATCGCCGCGTCGGCCGCGGCGATGTCGGCGCGGTCGTCCGCGGACAGCGGCAGCGCGGCGAAGTGGGCCACCGGCACCGCGCCCGCCCGGCTGCGCAGCCCGTCGAGCGGCGACACGGTGTGCGACGGCGCCACCGAGCTGCTGCCGCGATCGCCGAGGTTGACCACGGCCGCCAACTCGCCGACCACGGCGATCGATGCCAGCGCGTCGCGGTCGAGCGGCAGCGCGGCACCGGCATTCTTCAACAGCACCAGGCTCTCCTGCGCGACGGCGAGCGCCACGGCGGCGGCCTCGGACGTCTCCACCTGGGTTGGGTCGACGATCGGCGGGGCGCTGTCGAGCCGGAAGCAGATCTGCGTGCGCACGATGCGCCGCACGGCTTCGTCGATCACCGCCAGCGGCACCGATCCGTCGCCGACGGCGGCCGCCAGGGCCGGCCCGTAGAAGCGCGGAATCGGCATCTCGATGTCGAGGCCGGCCAGAGCGGCCGGAACGGTGTGGTGCGTGCCGAGCACCCAGTCCGACTCGACGAAGCCCTGGAAGCCCCAGTCGCCCTTCAGCACGTCGCGCAGGAGGTGCGGGTTCTCCTCGCAGTGCAGGCCGTTGACCTGGTTGTATGCCGACATCACGGAGCCGGCATCCGCTTCCTGCACGGCGGCGCGAAACTGCGGCAGGTAGACCTCGCGCAACGACCGTTCGTCGATCTGCACATCGACGGTGAAGCGCGTATCCTCGATGCTGTTGGCGGCGAAATGCTTGGGGTTGGCGATCACCTGCTGTTGGGCGCCGCGGATGAAGCCGACCCCCATGCGGCCCAGGTGGTAGGTGTCCTCGCTGTAGGTCTCCTGCGTCCGGCCCCAGCGCGGATGGCGCAGCAGGTTGATCGTCGGGGCGAGGATGACGCTGACCCCCTTGGCCCGCGCCTCGCGGCCGATCGCGTCGCCGACGCGCTGCTCCAGCGCCGGATCCCAGGTGGCGCCGCGCGCGATGCCGACCGGGAACGCCGTCGCGTTGCCGCCGGTGACGCCGACGCCGCGCGGTCCGTCCATCATCGTCAGGCCCGGCACACCGAGCCGTTCGACGCCGGCGGTGCGCGCGATGCCGGCGAGGCCGCCGCCGTGCATCTGGAGCATCTTCTCGTCGAGCGTCATCTGCGCCAGCAGCGTGTCGCGGCGCGCCTCGACCGCGTCGCCCACGTCGCCGCAGAAGCCCGGATCGGGAAACTGCGCCGCCAGCGCACCATCGGCCGCCGTCGCGGCGGCGCGCAACAGGCACTCGGCCAGCGCCGGCGCGGCGGTCAGGCCGTCGCAGGGCGATCCGAACGG
>JBOHWA010000597.1:0-2103 GCA_050735855.1 Binatia bacterium | reverse complement strand
GCCGAGGGACCGGCGCCCTCCAGGGGACCGGATGATCGCCAGCTCCTAGATCTCCACTGTCGCGCTCACTTCAAAGGTCTGCTCCGCCGGGATGCGGTAGCTGGCCGTCGCCGGGTAGGCGTTGCGCGACAGGAAGGCGTAGAGGCGTTTGCGCCAGCGCGCCATGCCGGGCGCCGAGGTCGGGATGACGCGCAGGCGGGCGAGGAAGTAGGTGAGGTCCGCGAGGTCGATCGGGATGCCGCTGCCGGCCGCCTCGCGCAGCAGCAGCGGCACGTTGGGGCGCTGCATGTAGCCGTAGTGGGCGGTCAGGACGGTGACCTCCGGCGTCAGCCGGCGGATCTCCAGGCGCTCCTGCGGGTGGACGCGCGGCAGCGACTCGACCTCGATCGTCAGCAGCACCACGTGCTGGTGCAGCACGTGGTTGTGCTGCATGTTCTGCAGCAGGATGCGCGGCACGCCGCTGCGCCCGCGCGTCAGACAGACGGCGGTGCCCGGCACGCGCAGCGGCGCGATCTTGGTCAGCTTGGCGAGGAACTCGTCCTCCTGCACGCGGTCGAGCTGCGCCGCAGCCAGCCCCTGGCCGCGCTGCCAGGTGCTGAAGATGAGGAAGCCGAGCCCGGCGACCAGCAGCGGCAGCCAGCCGCCGTGGTCGACCTTGGCCAGATTGGCGCCGAAGAATGCGAGGTCGATGGGGAGGAGCAGCGCACCGATCGCCAACCCCGGCAGCCAGCCCCAGAGGCGGTGGAAGTAGACGAAGGCGAGCAGCGTGGTCAGCACCATCGTGCCGGACACCGCGATGCCATAGGCGTTGGCGAGCGCGTCGGAGGTGCGGAAGGCGAGCACCAGCCCGACGGCCGCGGCGTAGAGCAGCCAGTTGACCAGCGGCACGTACACCTGGCCCTCCTCGTCGGCCGACGGATGGCGCACGGTGAGGCGCGGGACATAGCCGAGCTGCAGCGCCTGGGTGGTGAGCGAGAACGCGCCGGCGATGATCGCCTGCGAGGCGATGACGGCCGCGGCGGTGGCCAGCCCGACCAGCGGGATCAGCCCCCACGCCGGCGCCATGCTGAAGAAGGTGTGGTGCACGGTGCCGGGCTGCTGCAGCAGCATGGCGCCCTGACCGTAGTAGTTGAGCAGCACCGCTGGCAGCACGACCAGGAACCACATCTGGCGGATCGGCCGCGTGCCGAAGTGGCCGATGTCGGCGTAGAGCGCTTCGCCGCCGGTGACGACGAGGAAGACCGAGCCGAGCAGGAAGTACGCATGCTCGCCGTTGCCCAGCAGGAATTGGAGGGCGTGGCGCGGATCGACGGCGGTCAGCACCTGCGGCGCGCCGCCGATCCAGTCCAGACCGAGCAGGGCGATCACCGCGAACCAGACCAGCATCACCGGCCCGAACACGGCGCCGACCTGTCCGCTGCCGCGGCGCTGGACCCAGAACAGCACCGTCAGCACGGCGACGGTGAGCAGCAGCACGACCGGCTCGGCCATCGGCGTGGCGAGCTTGATGCCCTCGACCGCGCTGAGCACCGAGATCGCCGGCGTGATCATGCCGTCGCCGTAGAGCAACGCCGCGCCGAACAGGCCGCAGCCGACCAGCACGGCGCGCCCACGCCGGCTGGTCGCACCGCCGAGGGCCAGCGCCATGAGCGCCAGGATGCCGCCCTCGCCGCGCAGGTCGGCGCGCATGACGAAGACCACGTACTTGATCGAGACGACGACGATCAGCGCCCAGCACACCAGCGACAGCACGCCGAGGACGTTGGCCTCGGTCGGCGCCAGGCCGCTGCCCGGCGCGAAGCAGACGTGCAGCGCGTAGAGCGGGCTGGTGCCGATGTCGCCGAACACCACGCCCAGCGCCGCCAGCGCCAGCGGCAGCGCGGGGCGCTCGGGGGAGGTGCCGCGGGCGGGATCGGCCATCGGTCGCAGGTCAAATCGCGTCGCGCAGCGGAGAGCAAGCACGCCGGACGGCGCCGGTCCCTCGGCGCCGTGTGTTCGAAGGGCACCGCGCCCACCGCCCCCTCGGCGCCGTCTGTACGATGGGCACCGCGCCCACCGCCCCGGCGCCGCGCCTTGTTGGAGGGCGCCGGTCCCTCGGCGCCG
>JBOHWA010000596.1:0-5603 GCA_050735855.1 Binatia bacterium | reverse complement strand
CAGCGCCGTTCCGAATGGCGTGCGGCTGGCGAGGCGACGCGCCCGTCGGCCGTGCCGCGGCGGAGCGGGCGGGCCGCCCGCGCTCCCAGCGTGAGCGGCTCGGGTGCAACGCGGCGCCCGACTCCGGCGCGCCAACCCCTCCCGTCCCCCGTCCCCCCCGTCCCCGCTTGTCGCGGCCGGCGCGACATGGCACCGTCTCCGCACCATGACGACGAGCGACGAGCGCGAGATTCTGGTCGCCAGCCCGCGCGGGTTCTGTGCCGGGGTGTCGTATGCGATCGAGATCGTCGAACTGGTGCTCGAGCGCTATGGCGCGCCGGTGTACGTGCGGCACGAGATCGTCCACAACCGGCACGTGGTCGACGCGTTGCGCGCGCAGGGCGCGGTATTCGTCGACGAGCTGTCCGAGGTGCCGCCCGGCAGCCTGGTGATCTTCAGCGCGCACGGCGTGGCGCCGTCGGTGCGTGAGGAGGCGCGGGCGCGCGGCGTGCGGGTGATCGACGCAACCTGTCCGCTGGTCACCAAGGTGCACCTCCAGGCGCTGCGCTATGCGCGCGAGGACTTCGAGATCCTGCTCATCGGGCACCGCGGCCACGTCGAGGTGATCGGCACGCTCGGTCACGCGCCCGACCGTATGCAGCTGGTCGAGACGGTCGACGATGTCGCACGCCTCGAGGTGCGCGATCCGCAGCGCGTCGCGGTGGTGACCCAGACCACGCTGTCGGTCGACGACACGCGCGACATCGTCGAGGCGATCCGGCGGCGCTTCCCGGCCGTGCGCACCCCGGCCAAGGACGACATCTGCTACGCGACGCAGAATCGGCAGACGGCGGTGAAGGAGCTGGCGCGCCAGAGCGATTCTGTCCTCGTGCTCGGCTCGCCGGCGTCGAGCAACGCCAACCGACTGGTCGAGGTGGCGCGCAACCAGGGCACGACGGCGCGCTTGATCGAGGATCGGCGCGACATCGACCCGGCCTGGCTCGCCGGCGTGCGCCGTGTCGGGGTGACGTCGGGCGCCTCGACGCCCGATGTGCTGGTGCAGGGCGTCATCGAGCACCTGCGCGACTGCGGCTTCGGCCGCCTGCGCGACCTCTCCACCGCCGAGGAGCACGTCGTCTTTCCGCTGCCGCGCGAGCTGCGCGGCGCGGCCTGATGGTGTCAGCTGGCCGACGACAATCGGCCGGCAACCCCCCGGCCTCAGTCCGCCCAGGCCCGTTGAAACGCCGGGCGGGCGGAGAGGCGGGCGACGTAGTCGCCCAGCGCGCCATCGCTCTTGAGCAGGCCGATGAGCGAGGCCCAGGCGAGGGTCGAGCCGATCATCACGTCGGCGGCGGTGAACTGCGCGCCGAGCAGAAACGGTCCGCGGCCGAGGCCGCTGGCGATGACCTGCGCGACGTCGGCGAACTTGGTGCGGCCGGCCTCGGCGGCGACCGCCGAACGATCCGCCTCGGGCAGCTGCACGGTGTTGAGGAAGACCTGCAGGACGGGCGGTTCGAGCGTGGCGATCGAATAGATCAGCCACTGGTAGTAGCGACCGCGCTCGGGCGTGCCGAGCGCCGGCGCCAGCTTGGCGTCGGGAAAGCGATCGGCGAGATGGGCGCAGATCGCCGCCGATTCCATCAGGACGAGGTCGCCGTCGATCAACGCCGGCACCTGGCCGTGCGCGTGGACCTTCAGGTACTCGGGTGCCTTGTGCTCGCCCTTCTGCATGTCGAGGCGGACGAGGTCGTACGGCGCGCCGATCTCCTCGAGCATCCAGCGCGGGCGCGTCGAGCGCGAGCGGGCGGCATGGTAGAGCTTCATGTCCTCTCTCCTTTCGTGGCCGGGCCGCCGGCGCATGGTCGGCGTCGCCGGCCCGTGCTATGCGGCGTATCCATAGGAAGGGGTGTGGGATGACGGGACGACGGTACACACTGAAGCTGCTGCTGGCGAGCACGGCGTGGCTGCTGTCGCCGCTGCGGGCGCGCGCCGCCAGCCTGCCGCCAGAGGTCGAGGCCGCGCTGCGCGACGCCGAGCTGATCTACGTCGCGACGCGGCGCAAGAGCGGGGCGCTGAGCGAGATCAGCCCGATCTGGTTCTACTACATGGGCGACGGCCAGCTCTTCTTCAGCACCGCGCCGGACAGCTGGAAGGCCAAGCGCATCGCCGAGGGCAGCGCGCTGTACATCTGGGTGGGCGACAAGCAGGGGCCGTTCCTCGAGGGGCGCGCGGTGGCGACGACCGACGCCGCGCTGATCGACCGCATGGGCGAGGCCTATGCGAACAAGTACTGGATCGCCTGGCTGGGCCTCTTCAAGCCGCGCTCCGACCGCGTCGACAGCGGCAAGACCAAGGCCTATGTCGTGACGCTGACCCACAGCGCGCCCCCCGCTAGCTGAGCTCGTGGCGCGAGTACCCGAGCAGCGTCCGGGCGATGATCAGGCGCTGGATCTCGCCGGTGCCCTCGTAGATGTCGGTGATGCGCACGTCGCGGAACCACTTTTCCAGCAGGTGCTCGCGCGACACCCCGAGCGGCCCGACCAGCTCGATGCAGCCCTGCGTCACCTCGCGCACCGCGGCGCCGGCCTTGGCCTTGGCGATCGAGGCCTCCATGTTGTTGCTCTGACCCTGGTCGGCGAGCCATGAGGCGCGCAACGTGGCCAGCGTGGCGGACTCGAGCAGCGCCTCGAGCCGCAGGAACTTCTCGCTCGCCGCCGACTGCTTGTGCAGACCGGGGCCGTAGGCGATCTCGATGCCGCCCTCGCGCAGCTGATCGCGGGTGAAGTCGAGCGCCGCCTCCGCCATGCCGAGGCCGATCGCCGCGACCATCGGGCGCGTCATGTTGAAGGTCTTCATGACGCCGCGGAACCCGCCGGAGCCTTCCTTCTCGACGTCCTCGCGCCCGCCGAGCAGGTTCGCGCGCGGGATGCGGCAGTCCTGGAAGACATAGGCGGCGGTGTCGTCGGCGCGGATGCCGAGCTTCTTCTCCTTGTGCGCGACGACGAAGCCCGGCGTGCCCTTGAGCACCACGAACGACTTGATGCCGGCGCGGCCGGCGGCCGTGTCGACCGTCGCCCATACGACGACCCCCTCGGCGCGACAGCCGGTGGTGACGAAGATCTTCTCACCGTTCAGCACCCAGTGATCGCCATCGAGCGTCGCCGAGGTGCGCACCATCGACGGGTCGGAGCCGCAACCCGGTTCGGTGATCGCCATCGCCAGCGTCAGACCGCCCCACTGCCGCTTCTGCTCGTCGGTGCCCGCCGCCTGCAGCGCCGAGTTGCCCAGGCCACGCTCCTGCCGGCGCATGCGCACCGAGTAGTCACCCCAGGTCTGGCCCATGGCGATCAACGTCGAGAGCACCGCCATGCCGGCATCCTGCTCGGTGCGGTTGCCGATGCGGCCCATGAAGCTCGGGTGGTCCTTCGCCTCGGGCAGCTGGTCGGGCGGAAACTCGTGCTCGTTCTCGTCATAGTAGCGCGCGTAGCGGCGGGCGATCAGCGCCTCTTCGCGCACCGCCGCGAGTACGCGTTGGTCGTTGTCGGACACGTTGAGATCGATCATGACGCCTCCCTCTCGAGAAGGACTGAGTGCTGGGGACTGAGGACGGAGCGGCGGCCCCGTCCTACTCAGTCCCCGGTCCTCAGCACTCAGACCTGGTTGTTCAGACAGCGATCGTGCCTTCGAGCACGCCGAGCGTGCGCGCGTTGCGGTACCACATCTCCACCGGATGCTCGCGGATGAAGCCGTGGCCGCCGAGCACCTGCACACCGTGGTCGGCGATCCACATGGTCTTCTCCGCCGCGTAGGCGCGGGCCAGGTGCGCGCTGCGTGCGGCGTCGAGGCCGCGCTCGAGCTGGCTGGCGGCCTTCCAGACCATCCAGCGCATCGACTCGATCTCCATGTGCATCTCCGCCAGGCGGAAGGCGATCGACTGCTTGCGCGCGATGGCTTCGCCGAAGGCGACGCGTTCCTTGGCGTAGGGCACGCAATAGTCGAGCACGGCGCGCGCCACGCCGTTCATCACCGCGGCGAGCCCGACCCGGCTGTGCTGCAGCAGGCGGGCGACGTCGCAGCCCTTGGCCCCGCCGAGGCGGTCGCCCTGCGGCACGTGCACGCCCTCGAGCTCGAGCGTCGCCGTCGGCAGGGCGCGCAGGCCGAGGTTCTTCTCCGGCTCGACGATGCGCAGGCCGGTCGCATCGCGCGCCACGATCCAGGCGTCGAGCTCGGCGCCGTTGCGCGCCACGACCAGGAAGTGGCTGGCGCGGTCGCCCATCGGCACCAGGCACTTGCGCCCGTTGAGCACCACGCCGTTGCCGTTGCGCTCGACCACGGTGCGCGGCGCCAGTGCATCGAAGGCGGCGACCGGTTCGGCGACCGCCAGCGCGGCGGCGTGATACGCGTCGCCGCAGAACGCCGGCAGGTGGGCCCGCTTCTGCTCGTCCGTGCCCTGGTCGAGAATGGCGTAGGCGAAGGCCGAGGGGGCCGCCGCGGCGACGGCCAATGCCGCGTCGCCGTGCGCCAGCTCCTCCAGCACGATGGCGTTGGTCAACGGCGAACGCGGCGCGCCGTAGCCGCCGTACGCCTCGGGGATCTGCGTGGTGGTGAGGCCGAGACCCCAGGCCTGGGCGAGGAGGGCGTCGGGTAGGGCCGCGGCCTCATCGCAATCGCGCGCCTGCGGGCGCAGCGCGCCAGCGGCGAAGCCGCGCACCGATTCGCGCGCGGTCTCCTGCTCTTCGGTCATGGCGAACGAGATCATGTGGCTCTCCTCCGGTGTCGGTCGGCTGCGGTGCGCGGGGCGGCGGTGCGGCGCGGCGCCGCGACCTTCCGCCGCGCGATCTGGTGGAAGTAATAGTCGAGCGCCTCGCGTCCGCCGTCCTTGGTCATCAGGCCCTGCGCGTAGACGGTCTTCGCCGGCATGACCCCGAGCGCGACGGCGCACCAGATGCGCGCCTCGGCGGTGTAGCGCACGTCGGCGCGCTCGGCGAAGCCGGCCCGCACCGTGCACGCGCCGTCGGCGATGCGCACCGTCCAGACGCCGCCGCCGAGCCCGCTGAGGCGGATCTCGAAGGCGAGGTTGACGCCGGCGGCGCGCTCCTCGCGCAGCAGGAAGGGCAGCGCTTCGAGCACCGAACGCGCCGAGGTGGCGCTGAAGCGCGTCGGGTCGACCTCGAGCTGGTCGAGACCGTGGGTCAGGTACCAGCGCGCCGTCGCGGCGATGATCGGCTCGAGCGAGCGGCCGCGCTCGGTGACCTGGTAGCAGGGCCGCCCGCCGTTGCGGGCCGTGGCGACGAAACCGCGCGCGGCCAGCGCGCGCAGCCGGCTCGACAGCACGCGCGGGGCGATGCCGCTGCGCGCCCGCAACTCCTGGAAGCCGATCGGCCCACCGAGCAGATGGCGCACCAGCACCAGCGTCCAGCGATCGCCGATGACGTCGAGCGCCCGCCCCACCGGACAGAAGATCTGCCCCGGCGCGAGGATCGCCCGAGCGGCGGGGGCGGCGCGCTTCAGTACTGCTTTGGGCATGTGATCGATACCTACTTCAACCTACTGTGAGTATTCAAGTGATACTTTCACCGGACGGCAACCCCTGGAGGGCGCCGGGCCCTCGGCGCCGGGGGTGG
>JBOHWA010000595.1:0-5213 GCA_050735855.1 Binatia bacterium | reverse complement strand
GCGCTCGCCGGCGCGCGTGTCGATCAGCACCTTGCCCTTCACGTTGAACTTGGCGATGTCGCCCAACGCCAGGCCCATGTCGCCTTCGATGACGTCGCGCATCAGCCCGTCGAAGGTGAACACCTCGCTGCACAGCAGACCGATGTTGAGGCTGACGCGCTCCCCGTAGCCCTTGAGGAACTTCGACTGCCGCTCGATGTGCTTCTCCTTCTTGCGGCCGTTGACCAGAAAGCCCGCGTCCACCGTCTGCATCTTGCGCACCGGTGTGATCTGGCAGGGGACGCCGACGAAGGCGACGCGCTTGAGATCGAGCTTCTCCGCCTGCTCCAGGGCCAGGTTGTTCGGGCAGTACGTGTACCACGAGCTGGCGCTCTCGATGATCTCGTCGACCGAGGTGACGGCCTTCGGCACCGGGGCGCACGGGCTGTCCTTGTCGATCGCCGAGACGACGGCGCCGTCGATGACGTCGTTGCGCCGCGCCCAGGCGAGCAGCCCGGTCACCACCCCGCCGTCCTCGCAGCGCGCCAGCACCTCGGGGTCGGTGCAGCGGGCGGCGACGACGCGGCGATAGACGCCGAAGGCGCCGCGGTAGACGTCGTCCTCCCCCAGCTCGGCGCCGAAGACCGCCTCGGTCATCGAGTGCTCGCGCTCGCCGAGGCGCGGGCAGACCTGGGCGCAGACGTCGCAGCCGATGCCCTCGCTCATACCGCAGTAGTCGAAGGCGGCGCTCGCCTTGGCGACCTGCTTGGGCTTGCCGGCGATGTAGTCGATGACGTTGTGCGGGCAGACCAGGACACAGGAGCCGCATTCACAGCAGCTGCCGTACTCCACCACCTCGTTCATCATCTGCTTGAAGGTGGGATTCATCCCGGGTCCCCTAAAAAAAAGGCAGGGCATACACTCGCCCCGCCTTGGTCACGCATAGTCTCCAGACTCCGGTGAGTCAACGTTCTCGTCGTCGTCCGGCGCCGCGGCCGCGCTGCCTGGCACTTGCGCTTCTTCCCCACCGCCCACATCCTCGAGGGGGACCGCTACCAAGCGCAGCCGACCAGTGTCAACGAAGCGGTCGGCCACCTCGGCCAGGCGATCGAGCGCGGCGCGCACGGCGACGGCCAGCGCGGCGGTGATGCCGGGCACCGCCGCGAGCTCCTCGACGGTGGCGGCGCGCATGCGCTTGACGCTGCCGAAGGCGCGCAGCAACCGGCCGCGGCGCTCCGCCCCGACGCCCGGGATGCTGTCGAGCACCGAGCGCAAGCGCTCCTTGCCGCGCAGCGAGCGATGATAGGTGATGGCGAACCGGTGCGCTTCGTCGCGCAGCCGCTGCAACAGGAAGAGCGCGTTGGCGTTGCGGCGCAGCACCACCGGGTTGGCGCGGCCGGGCAGGAAGACGCGCTCGTCGCTGCGCTCGATCTCGGTCTCGCGCGCGGCGCGCGTGACGCGCATCTTGGCCAGGCCGACGGCGTCGACCTGATCGATGCCGAGCTCCTTCAGCACCGCCACGGCGACGTTGAGCTGGCCCTTGCCACCGTCGACCACCAGCAGGTCCGGATAGGCGCCGTCGCGCCTGGCGCGCTCGAAGCGACGCCGCAGCACCTCGAACATCATGCCGAAGTCGTCCTGCCCGACCACCGTCTTGATGCGGAAGCGGCGGTAGCCGCTCTTGTCCGGCTGGCCCTCGTCGAAGGTGACCATCGAGCCCACCGCCAGGCCGCCCTGGAAGTTGGAGATGTCGAAACACTCGATACGCTTGGGGGCGTTGCGCAGATGCAGGCGGCGGCGCAGCTCGTCGCTGGTGCGCTCGTACTGGCGCTCGCCGTCCTGGCGCTCGCGGAAGCTCTGCGCCGCGTTCTCGCGCGCCATCTCGAGCAGGCGCACGCGGTCGCCGCGCTGCGGGTACAGCACCTCGACGCGCCGCCCCTTGCGCTCGCTGAGATACTCGGCGCGCACCGCCAGATCCTCGAGCTCGATCGGCAGCAGCACCTCGTCGGGCAGGTAGCGCTCGCCCTGGTAGAACTGGGTGACCAGCGCCGCCAGCACCTCCTGGTCGGGCAGCTCGAAGTCGTCGAGCTGATAGGCCTGGTTGCCGGTCAGCTTGCCCTGGCGGACGAACAGCACCTGCGCCTCGATGAAGCCGCCCTCGCGGTAGATGCCGAAGATGTCCTGGTCGTTGCCCCCGTGCGACACCGCCTGCTGGCGCTCCTGCGTCTTCTCGATGGCGCGCAGCCGGTCGCGCAGCCGCGCCGCGTCCTCGAAACGCTCGCCCTCCGCCGCCGCCTGCATGTCGCGGCGCAGCTGGTCGATCAGCTCGACGCGTTTGCCGCCGAGCAGCAGCATCGCCTCGCGCAGATGGCGCTCGTACTCGTCGCGGTCGACCGGCAGGACGCACGGCGCCAGGCAGCGTTTGATCTGGTACTCGAGGCACGGCCGGGCGCGATTGCGGAAGACGGCGTCGTTGCAGGTGCGCAACGGAATCACCTTGCGCAGCGTGTCGAGCGTTTCGCGCACGCTGTAGGCGGAGTGGTACGGACCGAAGTACCGGCTGCCGTCCTTGACGATCTTGCGCGTCACCAGGACGCGCGGCCAGGCGTCCTGCACCGTCACCTTGACGCTGACGTACGACTTGTCGTCCTTCAGCCGGATGTTGTAGCGCGGCTTGTACTGCTTGATCAGGTTGTTCTCGAGGATCAGCGCTTCCTTCTCGCTGGCGGTGACCAGGCTGTCGAAGTCGGTGACGCGCTGCATGAGGAACGCCACCTGCATGCGTTCGTCGCCGCCGCGGAAATAGGTGCGCACGCGGCTGCGCAGGCTGCGCGCCTTGCCGACGTAGATGACCTTGCCGTGTCGATCCTTGAGCAGGTAGACGCCCGGCCGCGCCGGCAGCGTCTCGAGCTTCTCGTCGAGCGGCCGCCGGGGCGCGGCCGGCGGCGTCTCCGTCTCGGTCTCGGTCGTCATCTGCGGCGTGAGTATAGCGCTGCGGCGGCGGCCGGTCGACGACCGTTCGGCGACCGGTGCGGCGCGTGGGGTTGGGCGGCTACGGCTTGCGGCGGGCGGAAAGCCTCTGCTACGCGTCGCGCACGATGCGCCGGGAACAGCTGTTTGCCGCCTTCTTCCTCCTGGCGTTCTGTTTCCTGCTCTACCAATTCTATCGCATCATCTCCGATTTCATCGGACCGCTCAGCTACGCCGCCCTGCTCGCCTTCATCTTCTACCCCCTCTATCGAGCCCTCCTGCATCGGCTCGGTCCGCGCGAGGGGTTGGCGGCCGGGCTGATGACCCTGGCCGTCGTGCTGCTGGTCATCATCCCGACCTTCTACGTGCTGGCGCTGACCACGACGGAGTCGGTGGCGCTGTTCGAGCGCGTGAGCGCCTTCGTGCGCTCGGACCAGCCGCACGAGATGATGCTGCGCCTGCGCGCGTCCTGGCTCGGTCAGATGTGGCTCGATCTCGGACCGCGCGGCGACGCGCTGCGGGCCAATCTGCCCGAGCTGGCGATCAGCGCCAGCCAGACGGTCAGCGGCTTTCTCGTCGCGCAGGCGCCCGCCGCAGCCGCCAACGTGTTGCGCTTCTTCGTCGCGTTCTTCTTCACGGTCTTCGCCATGTTTTTCTTCTTTCGCGATGGCGCCCGCATGGTGCTCGGCGTGCGCGATCTGGTGCCGATGGAAACGGCTGCCAAGGACGCCATCCTGGCGCGCTTCTCCGACACGCTGTCGGCCGTGGTGCTCGGCTCGGCGCTCGGTGCCTTCGCACAGGGACTGCTCGCCGGGATCGCCTTCTGGGCCCTGGGCGTCCCCTTCGCCGTCCTGCTCGCCGGCGCAACGGCGTTTTTCTCGCTGCTGCCATTCGTCGGACCGGTGGTCTGGGTCGGCGTTGCCCTCTACTTCCTCATCGACGGCGACTATCTGCGCGCCACCATCATGACCGGGTGGGGCATCCTGGTGATCGGCAGCGCCGACAACTTCATCCGGCCGTTGATCATCGGCGGGCGAACCCAGATCCCGACCATCCTGCTCTTCTTCGGCATCCTCGGCGGCCTGCAGGCGTACGGCTTCATCGGCATGTTCCTCGGTCCGGCGATCATCGCCATCGTCGTGACCTTCGCGCGCATCTACCGCGAGGAGTACGCCACCGACGCGCCGACCGCCGGGCCCACCTGACCCCTGTGGGCAGGCACCGGATGGCCCGCTAGGATGCGGTGCGCGAACAGGAGGTGGATGTGACCAACCGAGGGATCTACCGGTGGGCGCGCGCGCGGCTCGCGCCCGCCGCGTTGCTGTTGTTTGTCGGCTGCTCGGATTCGTCGTCGACGCCACCGCCGGCGCCGAGGGACGTCACGCCGATCGATGCGGCGACCGCCGGCAGCATCCAGGTGCAGGTATCCTACAACGGTGCGGTGCCGGCGCCGAAGGAGATCAACATGGGCGGCACGCCTGCCTGCGCGCAGCTGCACCCGGACCCGGTGTACGAGCAGACGCTGCAGGTCGCCAACGGCCAGCTGGCCAACGCGGTGGTCTACATCAAGAGCGGCTTCGGTAGCCGCACCTTCGCACCGCCCGGCGCGCCGGTGGTGATCGACCAACAGGGCTGCCTCTATCACCCGCACGTCAGCGCGGTGATGATCGGACAGCCGCTGCAGTTCCGCAACAGCGACCAGGAACCGCACAACGTGCACGGGCGCCCGCAGACGGTCGACGGGTGGAACTTCCTCATGAGCCGGCCGAACTCGACCCGCGACGTGTTCTTCGACAAGACCGAGGTGGGCATTCCGGTGGGCTGCGACGTGCACCCCTGGATGCGCGCCTACGTCTCGGTGATCGACAATCCGTTCTTCGCCGTCACCCCGGCGAGCGGCGCCGTCACCCTGCAAACGGTTCCGCCCGGCGACTACGTCGTGGCCGTCTGGCACGAGACGCTCGGTACGCTGGTCAAGCCGGTGACCGTCCCCCCCAGCGGCACGGCCGCCCTCGAGTTCGCCTTTCAAAAGGCAGAATCGTGACCGGTGACCCCGCTTTGCCTAAGAACTCAGAAAACCAACAACCGATTGAGCGGATTAAGCGGATTTCACGGAGTAGGGGCTCAGAAATCCGTTTAATCCGCGTAATCCGTTGTTGCCTTCCGCTTTCTTGGGCAAAGCCCGGTGACCAGTGACCAGGCTTTGCCCATAAAAGCGAAAAGCCGACCACGGATTGCGCCGATGGACGGATTTCACGGAGGGA
>JBOHWA010000594.1:0-2524 GCA_050735855.1 Binatia bacterium | reverse complement strand
GGGGGGAGCCGTCCCTCTCGCCACCACGCCGCCCCCGGCGCCGAGGGCCCGGCGCCCTCCAGCCGGTGGGGACGCAATGACGGTCGTGGCTACGACTCGACCGGTGACGTGAGCGTAAAGGGCGCCGCAACAGCGTTGTCGTGCACCTTGCGCGCCACGACCAGCAGCGACATGCCATGCGCTGGCGCCAGGTGGCGTTCGAGGCGCAGCCAGGGGACCAGCAGGCTACCGATGCGGTGTTTGAGGCGCGGCGCGGCGCCGCGGCCGAGCAGGCGCGAGTACAGATACCAACCCAGCGCGCCGGGCAGGTTGAAGGTGTCGGCCATCTCCACCTCGAAGCCCTGCCGGCGCAGCTTGGCGTCGAGCTCGTCGCGCGCGTAGCGGCGCCGGTGGCCGACGCCGCGGTCGAGCTCGCCGTACAGCGCCGGCTGCGCCGGCACCTGCAGGATCAGGTGCCCGCCGGGCTCGAGCAGCGTCGCGAAGGTGGCCAGCGCGTCGTCGTCGTGCTCGATGCGCTCGAGCACGTTGAGGCAGAGGACGGTGTCGAAGCGCTGAGCGCGCAGCCCGGCGAGATCCGGGCGCTGCCAATCGAGATGCTGCACGGCGATGTTCGGATGGTGCTGGAAGCGGGTGCGCAACAGGGCGAGATACTGCTCGTCGGTGTCGGTGGCGACGACGTGCTCGTGTTGGCGCAGGTAGCCGGTGTAGCTGCCGACGCCGCTGCCGACTTCGAGCACGCGATGGCCGACGGCGGGCGCCAGCCGGGTCCACAGCCAATCGTTGTAGCGCCGTGCGTCGCGCAGGCGGCGCAGCGAGCGGTAGGCGGCGTCGGGGTGGTCGCGGTCGTCGGCCAGCGCACAGCGCAGGATGGTCCAGACGGCCGAGACGCCGTCCTTCCAGCCGATCTTCTTGCCCTCCCAGTACTCGCGGCCGTGGTAGCTGATCGGCACCTCGTAGACGCGGCAGCCGAGGTGCGCGACCTTGGCGGTGATCTCGGGCTCGATGCCGAAGCGGTTGGCGGTGAGGTGCAGGCGCTGCAGGACCTCCGTGCGGAAGACCTTGTAGCAGGTCTCCATGTCGGTGAGGTTCAGATCGGTGCACAGGTTGGAGAGGAAGGTCAGCAGCCGGTTGCCCATCGTGTGGCGGAAGAGCAGCACGCGGTGCGGTCCGCCGAGGAAGCGCGAGCCGAAGACGACGTCGGCGTGCCCGGCCAGGATGGGCTCGATCAGCGCCGGGTACTCGCGCGGGTCGTACTCCAGGTCGGCGTCCTGAATCAGCGCCAGATCGCCGCTGATGGTCGGAATCGCACTGCGGATCGCGGCCCCCTTGCCGGCGTTCTGCGCGTGGAAGATCGCCCGCACGCGGTTCAGCTCGTCGTCGCCGGCGGCGACGAGCTCGCGCACCACGTCGGCGGTGCCGTCGGTCGAACAGTCGTCGACGATGACGATCTCCTTGCGGATCGGCACCTGCCGCACGCGCTCGATCACCGTGCGCAGGGTGAGGCGCTCGTTGAAGACGGGGACGATGACCGAGAGGGTGAAGGCGGACGGCATCCGGCGGAGTGTTACCAACTGCGCCCGCGGTCGCAAGCATTCAGCCCTAGCCCTCTAGCTAGCCCTCGCCCTCGCCCTCGCCCTCGCCCTAGCCCTAGCCCTGAATGGAACTGATCCGGCTCGATGCCTGGAGTCTGAGCACTTTCATTCAGGGCAAGGGCAAGGGCAAGGGCTAGGGCTGGGAGCTGGAGTCGAGTCGGAATCTGTTCTCATCGTTGGCGTGCCTCGCGACGTGCCTGGAAACGCGCTGCGGCTCGCGATACGCAGGCGCGGTGCCTGACGTGACTTCCGTGGCCGCGCTGCGCGCCCTTCTGCGACGCCAGTGGCGCGCCCTGCGCCGGCGCCCGATCGGGCTGCGCGCGGTGGCGGTTGGACCGGATCGGGTCTTCGCCGATTCGGTCGACCGCTACGTCGCGGCGCTGGCCTGGAAGCTCGGGCTGCGCGACGGGCCGGCGCGGCGGCTGATCGGGCGCGAAGTGCAGGCCGGGATGGTGGCGGTCGACGTCGGTGCCAACCTCGGCTGGTATAGTCTGGCGCTGGCCCGCCGGGTGGGGGCGGAGGGGCGGGTCTATGCCATCGAGCCCGAGCCGGGCAACGTCGAGCTGCTGACGCGCGCCCTCGGCGGCGGCCGGCTGCCGCAGGTGGAGATCCGCCAGGTGGCGGCGGCGGACTACTCGGGGTGGATGACGCTCTACCTGGGCGAGAGCGACCGCGGCGATCACCGCATCTTCCCCGCCGCCGGCGAGCGGCGCCGGCTGACCGTGCGCGCCGTCAGTCTCGACGATCTGCTCGCGGCGGCGCCGCGCGTCGATCTGATCAAGCTGAGCGTGCAGGGCGCCGAGGTCTCCGTGCTGCGCGGCCTGCGCCAGACCCTGGCGCGCCAGCCCGACCTGCGCCTGCTGTGCAGCGTGGCGCCGGCGCTGCTGGCGCGCGCCGGCGCCGGTGCCGATGCGCTGTTCGGGCCGCTGCGC
>JBOHWA010000593.1:0-4393 GCA_050735855.1 Binatia bacterium | reverse complement strand
GCGCCGGCCTGGGCGGCGGCCACGACGAGCGCGAACAGACGCTCAATCAGCTGCTGGTCGAGATGGACGGGTTCGAGGCCAACGAGGGCGTCATCCTCATCGCCGCCACCAACCGGCCGGACGTGCTCGATCCGGCGCTGCTGCGCGCCGGTCGCTTCGACCGCCGGGTGGTCGTGCCGCGCCCCGACGTGAAGGGACGTGAGGGCATCCTCAAGGTGCACACCCGCCGGCTGCCACTGAGCGAGGATGTCGACCTCGAGCTGCTGGCGCGCGGGACCCCGGGCTTCGCCGGCGCCGATCTGGAGAACGTGGTCAACGAGGCGGCGCTGCTGGCGGCGCGCAACAACAAGGACCGCGTCGCCATGGACGACTTCGAGCTCGCCAAAGACAAGGTGATGATGGGCACCGAGCGCAAGAGCATGATCATCACGCTCGAGGAGCGCCGCAACACGGCGTACCACGAGTCGGGTCATGCGCTGGTGGCCAAGCTGACGCCGGGCACCGACCCGGTGCACAAGGTGACGATCATCCCGCGCGGCATGGCCCTCGGCCTGACCATGCAGCTGCCGACCGACGAGCGCCACAGCTGGAGCAAGGAGTTCTGCATCCAGCGGCTGGAGATGATGTTCGGCGGCCGCGCCGCCGAAGAGCTGGTCCTCGGCCACACCACCACCGGGGCGCGCGACGACATCGAGAAGGCCACCGAGCTGGCGCGCCGCATGGTGTGCGAGTACGGCATGAGCGATAAGATCGGCCCGATCACGCTGGGCAAGAAGGAAGAGCAGATCTTCCTCGGGCGCGACTTCACCCAGATGCAGGACTACTCGGAGCGCACCGCCGTCGAGGTCGACGAAGAGGTGCGCCGCATCCTGAACGAGGCCTACCAGCGGGCGAAGAGCGTCCTGTCGGACAACATGGATCTCCTGCACGCGCTCGCCGAAGTGCTGCTCGAGAAGGAATCGCTCGACGGTCCGCAGATCGACGAAGTGATGCGCGTGCATCGCGAGCAGCGCGCGCAGCAGCAGTCGCACCTGAGCGCCGCCAGCGACCAGCGGGCGTGAGCGGCAGGGGCCCCCGGGGCAGTCGGAGGGGTGGAAGAGCGCGCCGGCTGAGGCGAACGCGAACCGGCTCACGGACTGACGCGAGCGGATTCCTGGACGCACGACGGGCGCGGCGCAGGATGGGCCGGGATGCTGGAGCTGCTCGACAATTTCCGCCTGCAAGATGCGGTCGACATCGGGCTGGTCGCCTTCATCATCTACAGCCTGATCGAGCTCATCCGCGGCACCCGCGCCGCGCGCATGCTGATCGGGCTCTGCGTCGTCTTCCTCATCTACCTGTCGTCGCAGGTCTTCGACCTCTACACGCTCAATTGGATCCTCGACAATTTCCTCAGCTCCGTCCTGCTGGTCATCGTCATCATCTTCCAGAACGACATCCGCCGCGCCCTGGTCCAGGTCGGGAGCCGGCCGTTCTTCGGCGGTGAGCGCCGTCTCGGCGGCCAGGACCTCGAAGAGATCGTCCGCGCCGTCGTCACCCTGGCCAGCCGCCGCATCGGCGGCCTGATCGTCTTCGAACGCGAGACCGGGCTGAACGAGTACATCGAGGGTGGCATCACGCTCGATGCCCAGATCAGCAAGGAGCTGATCCTCAGCCTGTTCGTCACCGCCTCGCCGATCCATGACGGCGCCCTGGTGGTGCGCGAGGGTCGCATCACCGCCGCCGGGTGCTTCCTGCCGCTGACCGCCAACCCGAACGTCAGCAAGACGCTCGGCACGCGGCACCGCGCGGCGATCGGCATCACCGAAGAGAGCGACGCGGTGGTCGCGGCGGTCTCGGAGGAGGACGGCGGCATCTCGCTGGTGGCCGACGGCCGCATCACCCGCGATCTCGATGCCGGCACCCTGCGCAGCACGCTGCAGAAGCTGCTGGTCGGATGACCGCGCGCGAGCGGCTGCGGCGGCTGCGACCGCGCGACGTCGGCGGGTCGCTGCGCTGGTTGGTGCTGCACAACGCCGGCATGAAGGCGCTGTCGTTGGTCGCCGCCATCGCGCTGTGGTTTTTCGTCAACGCCGGCGAGCGCGACGCCGAGCAGGCGATGCAGCTGCCGGTCGAGCTGCACAACCGTCCGGCGAGCCTGATGCTGGTCAGCCCGCGCGTCGAGTTCGTCGACCTGGTGGTCAGCGGCCCGCGCACGCTGCTCAACCGCATCGACACGGAGCAACTCGCCGTGGTGCTCGACCTGCGCCGCGTGCGGCCGGGGCCGGCGGTGTTCCGCATCGTCGGCGAGGCGCTCGATCTGCCGCGGGGGGTCGAGATCGTGCAGCTGACGCCGTCGGAGGTGACGCTGGAATTTGCCGCCGTCGTGCGCAAGACGCTGCCGGTCCGCGTCGGCCTGTCGGGCAAACCGGAGGGCGACCTGCGCGTCACCGATACGCAGGTGGCGCCGGAGACGGTCGAGGTCATCGGTCCGGCCGACCTGGTCGACCAGATGAAGGTGGCGGAGACCGTGCCGATCGACTTGAGCAAGGCGGTCGCCGGGGTGATCGAGCGCGACCTGGTCCTCGAGCCGCCGCGCGAGTACATTTCCTACAGCGGCAAGGCGCTGGTGCACGTCACGGTGGTGCTCGAGGAGCCCGAGGGGACGCGCGTCATCTCGGGCCTGCCGGTGGTGGTGCGCAACAGCGAGTATCGCACGACGCTCAAGCCGGCCGCGGTGCAGATCGTCGCGCGCGGGCCGCGCTCGGTGATCGAGTCGCTTGAGCTGGGCCATGGCGCGGTTTATATCGACGCCGCCGGCCGCGAGCCGGGGACGTACGAGACGACGCCGGATGTGGATCTGCCGCCCGACGTCGAGGTGGTCAAGCAGGAGCCGGCCAGTGTGACGCTGCGCGTCCTGCGCCAGAAACGGAACGGCGATGGGCGATAACGGATCACAGACGCGGCCGCGGTTGTTCGGCACCGACGGTATCCGCGGCACGGCGAACGTCCATCCGATGACCTCGGAGATGGTCGTCCTGCTCGGCCGCGCCATCGCCCACGTGGTCAAGCACGGCCCGCGGCGGCACAAGATCATCATCGGCAAGGACACGCGCCTGTCGGGCTACATGCTGGAGAGCGCGCTGACCTCGGGCATCTGCTCGATGGGCGTCGACGTGCTGTTGGTCGGCCCGCTGCCGACCCCGGGCATCGCCTTCCTCACCCGCAGCATGCGCGCCGACGCCGGGGTGGTGATCTCGGCCTCGCACAACGCGTTCCAGGACAACGGCATCAAGTTCTTCGCCGGCAGCGGCTTCAAGCTGCCCGACGACGTCGAGCGCGAGATCGAGGGCCTGGTGCTGGGCGATGCGATCGCGCATCTGCGGCCGACGGCGCAGGAGGTCGGCAAGGCGTATCGGATCGACGACGCCCTGGGGCGCTACAACGTCTTCCTGAAGAATGCCTTTCCACGGCACCTGACGCTCGACGGCATGAAGATCGTCATCGACTGCGCCCACGGCGCCGCCTACCGGGTTGGTCCCGAGGTGCTCGAGGAGCTCGGCGCCAGCGTGGTGGCGATCGGCGTCGAGCCGGACGGCGAGAACATCAACCGCGACTGCGGCGCGCTGCATCCGCAGCCGCTCGCCGCGCGCGTCCTCGCCGAGGGCGCCCACCTCGGCGTGGCGGTCGACGGCGACGCCGACCGCGCCATCTTCGTCGACGAGCGCGGCGCCGTCGTCGACGGCGACGAGGTGCTGGCGATGCTCGGCCTCGAGCTGCACCGCCAGGGCCGGCTGGCGAACAACGGGGTGGTGGCGACGGTGATGAGCAACCTGGGGCTCGATCTGGCGCTCGGCGCGCACGGCGTCGAGGTGGTGCGGGTCCAGGTCGGCGATCGCTTCGTGGTCGAGGAGATGCGGCGCGGCGGCTACCAACTCGGCGGCGAGCAGTCCGGCCACATGGTCTTCCTCGAGCACGGCACCACCGGCGACGGCCTGATCACCGCCCTCGGCGTCCTGGCGCTGATGGTCGAGTCGCGCCAGCCGTTGAGCGAGCTGCGCCGCGTCATGCAGCGCCTGCCGCAGCGCCTGGTCAACGTGCGCGTACGCGAGCGGCGCGAGCTCGCCGGGCTGCCCGCCGTGCAGGGGGTGATCGAGCGCGTCAGCCGCGACCTCGGCAGCCGCGGCCGCGTGCTGGTGCGCTACTCCGGCACCGAGCCGCTGGTGCGTGTCATGGTCGAGGGCGAGCACGCCGCGCAGGTCGAGCGCTTCTGCGAGGAGATCGCCGCCGCCCTGCGCGAGCACGTCGGGGTCGCGCCGTGAGCGGTGGGCAGACAGATCGGGGTGCCGCCCCCCAGCCTATTGCTGTGCCGACTTCGAGGGTACCTTCCCCCCTTGCGGGGGAAGGACAGGAT
>JBOHWA010000592.1:0-6660 GCA_050735855.1 Binatia bacterium | reverse complement strand
GCCGTGCTCGCCGCGAGCACCCCGCCCCCGCCCCCGGCGCCGAGGGCCCGGCGCCCTCCACTCGGTTCGGCCGTGCGCGCCTGCGACAAGGCCGACCGATGGCCGCTCGATGCGTGGTTCCGCGCCGCGCTCATCGCACCACGAATGCCGGCACGGTCTCGAACTGGTAGCCCACTGACAGCGACGTGCAGCGACCGCTGCCGAAATCGTAGTCGCCGTCGGCCAGGTTGATCAGCGCCTCGGAGAGACCGGAGCAGGTGTAGCCGATCGCCGCGGCGCCGGCGGCGCCGGCTTTGCGGCCGTAAATATCGTACAGCTCGTCGACCGGCTGGAACCCGAAGATCGCGCCGTGCGCGGTGCCGTCGGGGCGCAGCGTGACGCGCACGCGCGCGTCGTTGAAGGTCAGATCGCCGGCGACGATCTGGATGTTGAGTCGCACGCGCGCGTCCATCGGACCGGCGGTGAGCACGCCGTCGACGATGCTGCCGTAGCCCACCGCGCTGCGATAGCGCGGGTCGGGCGACGCGCTCAGGGTCCCGAACGGCAGCACGGCGCCGTCGGCGCCGACCGGCGGCGCGTCGGGACTGGCGTAGATCTGCACGCGCACGTCGTCGTCGTTGCGCAGATCGTCGACGCCGCGCAGCTCGAGCAGGATGGTCATCGAGCCGTCGCGCACCGCCTGGTCGACGACCACGTCGGCGATCTCGCCCGGCTGGAAGCCGCGGATGCAGCCGATGGCGCGCCAGTACTGGAGATCGATCCCCGGCTCGCCGCCCGGCCCGACGAAGTCCTCGTGCGGGCAGCCGGGCAACGGCTCGTCGCCCGTCGACGCCTTGCCGTCGAGATCGAAGCCGTCGACCACCCCCGGCGCGGACACGGTCTTGAACAGCGGGTCGTCGACCGCCGTCGGCATGGCGCAATCGTCGGCCAGCGGCGGCACGTGCTGAAATGGACTGAGGTTGAAGGCGCCGCCGCAGACATCGCCCGTATGCGTCGGTGCGACCGAACCGAAGCCGGAGACGACGAACCCGTAGACACCATCCTGCGGGGCGTTGAGATCGGCTTCGTGCCGATAGCGCAGCGTCACCGGAGCGAAGGCGGTGGCGATGCCATCGCCCAGCCCGACCGGCGGCTCGTCGAGCCCCATGGCGGCACGCAGGTGGGCGACGGTGAAGTGCTGCACGACCTGCCAGAACGCCGCCGGCGCCAGGTTCTCCGGCCGGCAGCCGTCGATCGCCAGCGCCAGCAGCTGCTCCGGGATGGGAAACCCGGCGGCGACCAGCCTCTCGAGGAAGTTGTTGCCGCCGTGGATGATGGCGCACTGGTCGGTGAAGCTGTTGTGGCCGGCGGTGTCGATCGAGACGAAGCGCTTGATCGGCGCCAGGTCCTCATAGGCCTGCTCGAGCCCCTCGGCGCCGCCGTCCTCGGCACCGACCAGGAGCAGTTTGTGCGCGGCGCCGCCGACGCCCCGGCTGCTCGGCCCAGTGGCGAAGCCGAACATCGCCTTCACCTCGGGGCGGTCGGGCAACGCAAAGGCGGCGCGGCCGCCGGCGGAGTGACCGGCGGTGGCGATGCGCGTCGCATCGACGCCGCCGGCGAGCGGCGAATCGCTGTCGGCGCTGGCGGTCGACAGCGCGTCGACCGCCGCCAGCACGACCTCGCCCGCGTCGCGGTCGACGGAGCCCGGCGGCCGCAGGTTGACCTGCGCCAGCAGGCCCCATTCGAGGTGATCGAGCGAGGCGACGACGAAGCCGTGCGAGGCGATGCCGGTCAGCAGGCCGGAGTAGGCGTGGCGGAAGCCGCCGGCGCCGTGGCTGAAGGTGAAGATCGGGAACGGCCCGGCCGCGCTGGCGTGCAGATCGCGGTAGGCGTCCATCGGCACGATGATGTTGAGATCGGGCGGCAGGATGTTCTTGATCGCCTCGGGCAGAACCTCGAAGGAGGCATAGCTCGCCTTCTCCTTGCCGGCGGTGGCGGCGGGATCGACCGGATACCAGACCTCGATGTCGCGATCGCCGATGTTGAGCGTGGTGACGCCGACGGCGTACGGGCCGCGCACGGCGTACTTCGCCAGCCCCGACTCATCGGGCGTCATGGTCGGCGTCACGCTGGGGGTGGTGGTCGGCGGTTCGGCGGTCGCGATCGCCGTCGCCGTCGCGACCGGCGTCGGCACCGACGTCGCCGATGCGGTCGCCGAGGGGAGGACGGTTGCCGACGCCGTCGCCACCGGGGAGACCGTCGGCGTCGGCCGCGGCGCGCCATCGTCGTCGCCACAGCCAGCGAACAGAACCGCCGCCAGCGCGATCACCCCCGATCCATGCCTCCACGGGAGGGCGAGGCTTCCGCCGCGCCATGCCTCGATGCACCGGAAGGCTCGGCGGGAGCCTCGCCCTCCCGCAGGCGCACGCCACATCCCATCGAGCCGCCGCAAGTGCCGTGACCCAAACGGCCCGAGGTCGCATGACATCATCGAGGTCCCCTCCCCACAGAGAGCACACGCCGTATCTCACTGACAAGCGAAGCCCGCGGCGCTTGACACGTCGGCATTGGTTGGCCAAGCATCCGCCGATGCGAATGCACATGATGGTTCTGGCGGCGGCGCTGATGGCGCCGGCGGGGGGCGCGCACGGGGCATGGACCGTGAATGCCGAGGGCGCGTGTGTCGATCAGTGGACCGCGCGCGACGTGCTGCGTGGGCCGACGGCCATCGTCAACGCGCCACTGCTGCCGTTTCGGCAGATCGCCGGCGGCGCGGAGTACGCCTGGAATCGGGAGGGGTGGACCCCCTGGAACAAAGCCACGCTCGGGACGGCGGCGACCGGCGTCTCCGGCGCCGCCGGTATGGTCGAGGGCATCTGGTGGATCGCCACCGGGGTGACCGACACCGTGACCGGTGGGGTCTTCCACCTGGCACCCGAGGAGGCGACGGAGCTCAGCGTGGCTCCCGACCTGTCGACGGCGATCGCCAAGCCGGCGCCGCCGACTATGGACCAGTGCGGGCGGCCGCTGAAGTAAGGGCGGGATTGCCCAACTGACCGCAGGCGCCGAGCAGATCGCGGCCCTTGGTCAGACGGCGCTTGACGAAGATATCGTGGCGGCGCAGCGCCGCCGCGAAGCGGACGATGGTGACGTCGTCGGGCGCCGCGTAGTGCGCCTCCCGCTGCGGGTTGTACGGAATCAGGTTGACCACGCAGCGGATGCCGCGACAGAACGCGGCGATCTCGGCCGCGTGCGCGGGCGTGTCGTTGACCCCCTGCATCAGGACGTACTCGACCATGAACAATCCGCGCCGCGCCAGCGGGTAGTCGAGCAGCGCCTGGCGCAGCTCGGCCAGCGGCATCGCCTTGTTGACCGGCATGAGCGCGCTGCGCAGCGTGTCGTTGGGCGCGTTGAGCGAGATCGCGATGCGCAGGTTCGGCCACGCGAGCGCCGCCAGCCGGCGCAGGCCGTCGATGCGCCCGACCGTCGACACGCTGATCTGGGCGTGCGGGAAGTTGAGCCCGTTGGGCTCGCTCAGGACGCGGATCGCCTGCGCGACCTCGTCGAAGTTGTCGAGCGGCTCGCCCATGCCCATGAAGACCACGTTCTGGATGCCGCTGAGAAAGTAGCGGTAGCCGCGGCTGGCGGACGGCGCCGCGCCGCGCTCGGTCATCAGCGCGCGGGCGACGAGGAACTGGCTGACGATCTCCGCCGCCGTCAGGTTGCGCACCAGCCCCATGCGCGCCGTCTCGCAGAAGGTGCAGCCCATGCGGCAGCCGACCTGCGACGAAACGCAGAGCGTGTGCCATCGGCTGCCGCGGTAGCTGTGCATCGGGATGATCACCGACTCGGTCTCGAGCGGCGGTCCGCCGGCGACGCCGGGCACTGTGAGACAGAACTTGAGTACGCCGTCGCCCGCCTCGCGCCGCGCGATGGGCGGCAGCGCGACGCCGCCGGCGGTGCGCATCGCATCGCGATAGACGTCGCGGATCGCCCGCTCGCTGGTGCCCTCGCGCGCGGCCAAGCCGTGCAGCGTCAGGCCGGCGATGTCGTTGGGGAGGGGGGGCATGGAGTGTACCCCGGTGCACCGGTTTGCCGGTGCGCCGGTTCCATCGGGCGTAAGCTACGAGGCGCCTGTGGCGGGCGCAAGCCGTGCTTGACCTGGCGCGCCCGGCGGGGGACACGTCGGCGATGCGAGAGCTGAAGGAGAAGGTCGCCGTCGTCACCGGCGCGGCGAGTGGGATCGGCCGGGCGCTGGCGACGCGCTTTGCCGCCGAAGAGATGCGTGTCGTGCTGGCCGACGTCGAAGCCGGGGCGCTCGAGACCGTGCGCGCGGAGCTGGCGGCGACGGGGCGCGAGGTGCTGGCGGTGCGCACCGACGTCTCGCAGGCGGACGACGTCCAGCAGTTGGCCGAGGCGGCGCTGGCGGCGTTCGGCAAGATCCACGTCGTCTGCAACAACGCCGGCGTCTTCTCCGGCGGCCGCTCGTGGCAGGCGCCGCTGTCGGACTACGAGTGGGTCCTCGGCGTCAACCAGTGGGGCGTCATCCACGGCATCCGCACCTTCGTCCCGATCCTGCTCGCCCAGGGCGAACCGGCGCACATCGTCAACACCGCCTCGATGGCCGCCGTCACCAGCGCGCCGTACGCGGCGGCATACTACATGAGCAAGCATGCGGTGCTGACGCTGTCGGAGACGCTCTACCACGAGCTGGCGCTGGAAAACTGTCCGATCGGTGTCTCGGTCCTCTGCCCGGAGCTGATCAACACCGGCATCGGGCACTCGCAGCGCAACCGCCCGGCGCACCTGGAGCGCGGCGCGCTGGCCGATGATTCCGGCCGTGAGATGGTCGAGGGCGCGCTGAAGGAGATGGTCTACACCGGCCTCGCGCCGGCCGAGATGGCCGGCCGCGTCGTCGCCGCGATCCTCGAGAACCGTTTCTACATCCTCTCGCAGCCCGGCGGCCGCTGGCGCGCCGCCTGCGACGAGCGGCTCGAGGACATCCGCCTGGCGCGCAACCCGACGTTGTCACTCTCCGGCGGCAACTAGCCGCCGGCGGGCGCCGCTCCGTCGGCGCCGTGCTCGCCGCACGCACGGCGGTGGGGTTCGGCACGGCCATGGAGGGCGCCGGGGGCAGGGATTGGGTGCGCGCGCGGACGGATCGCCGCCGGCATCCGAGTTGACACATGCCACAAATTTCTGACAGGTGTCAGTTCGCATGCCGGCAACCAACACATGGCTCCCCCAGATCGTCGCGCGCGACCGCAAAGGCGACCGCACGCGCGAGCAGCTCTTTCAGGCGGCCCTGGCCGAGTTCCGCCGGGTCGGCTTCGAGCAGGCCAGCGTCGGACAGATCGCCAGCCGTGCCGGCACCTCGCGCGCCGGCTTCTACGTCCACTACCCGTGCACGGAGGCGGTGTTGCTCGATCTGCAGTGGCGGTTGGAGACCGAGATGGTCGAGCGCCTCCGCCGCCGCGACTCGCTGCGCGAGGTGCTCGAGGAACTGATCGACCGCCTGATCGACATCGAGGCCCGGCTGGCGGGCGGCGAGCTGCTGCGCGACATGTTGGGCGTGTACATCCGTCGGCCGGCCGGATTGGCACTCGCCGACCAACCGTTTCCGCTCGTCGTCGAGCTCGAGCGCACCTTCGCCGCCGCGCGGGGCGAGTTGCGCGCCGGGCTCGACCCGGCCCTCGCCACGCAGCTGTTTCTCGCCGCGTTGTTCGGCCTGTTGATCAGCCCGCGCGGTCCCATTGCCGAGCGGCGCGGCGAGCTCAACCAGCTCGCCGCGCTCTTCCTCGCCACCCCGCGGCGTGCCGCGCGGCGCGGCTGAGCACCGCATGGACGCCTACGCTCGCTTCGTCGTCCGCCATGCCGGCTGGGTGCTGCTGGCCGTCGCGATCGCCACTGGTTGGGTCGCGCTCGGGCTCGGCAAGCTGCGCACCGAGTTCAAGGTCGAGGCCAACCTGCCCGCCAACCATCCGTTGGTCGAGGTCGACCGCACCATCCGCGCCCAGTTCGGCGGCCGCAACACCATCATCGCGCTGATCGTGCCGCGCCAGGGCGACGTGTGGCAGCCCGAGGTGCTGGAGATCGTGCAGGAGGCCACCTTCGCCGCCCTGCGCCTGCCCGACGTCATCGCACAGAACGTCGTCAGCCTGGCGGCGCCGATGGTGCGCATCGTGCAGGACGTCGGCGGCCGCATCGAGGCCGATCTCCTCATGCGCGACGTGCCGCGCACGCCGGAGGCGATCGCCGCGCTGCGCGCCAAGGTCGACGGGGACCCGCAGCTCAGCGGTATGGTTGTCACCCCCGACCAGCGCGGCGCGGTGCTGGTGGTCGACTTCTGGGAAGGCCGGGCCGGCGACGAACTGGCGCAGCGGATGCTCACGCTGGCCGCGCAGTTCCGCGACCGGCCGGTCGACTTCTACATCGCCGGCGAGCCGGTGGTCGGGCTCGCCGGCATCGAACAGTCGCGCGAGCTCGGGTTCCGCCTCCCGTTCGTGTTCCTGGTCATCGCGGCGATGCTGCTGGCCTCGTTCCGCAACCTGCAGGGCATGCTGATCCCGATGATCACCGCCGTGCTCAGCACCATCATCGGGCTGGGCCTGATGGGCCACACCGGCATCGTGATCGACGCCTGGAACGCGGCGACGCCGATCCTGCTGATCGCCGTCGCCG
>JBOHWA010000591.1:0-4322 GCA_050735855.1 Binatia bacterium | reverse complement strand
CCGTCTGCCGCTCGATGGTGAGCGCGGCGCCGTCGAGGGCGATGGCGGCGACCTCGATATGCCCGCCGAGCAACGCGCCGAGACGGAGCTGACAGCGCAGCGATCGGACCCGCTGCGTCGGCTGGCCCTCGCTGCCGGTGAAGGTGACGTCGTCGAGGCGCACCCCCGGTGGCAGCAACGTCAACGCCGCCGCGCCGATGCCGACCTGCGGGCCGAGTTGCGCGGCCACCTGGGTCGCGGCCCAGCGGCGCACCGGCGGCAGGCGCGCGACCAGGGTCGCCAGGACCAGCGCCAGCGCGACGATGCCGGCCAGCAGTAGCGCGGTGCGGGTGAAGGTGCGGAAGCCGTCTGGCATCGAGGCATCGAAGCAATCACAGCCGCCCCAGCTGGGCAACGCAGGCGCGGCCGAAACATTTGCCAATGACCGAGGCTGCGTCATACTCTCTGCAGGGAGGGGTGGGAGATGAAACAGAGCTACCTGCTCGCCGTGCTGTGCGCGCTGGCGTTCGTGTCTACGGGCTGCGGAGATGGCGACAACGGCGGCGGCGCCGCGACGCGCACCGCCACGGCGACCGCCACCGCGGTCGGACCAACGGCCACGCCGAGCGGGCTCGCCAGCCCCACCCCGGTGGTCACGGCGACCGTGCCGGTGGCCGCGACGGCCACGGTCACCGTCGTCTCGACCGCGACCTCGACGCCGGCCCCGACCGTGATCCCGGTCCCGCCGGTGATCACCTACCTCGGTGTGGCGCGTGCCGACGATCTCATCCAGACCACCGACCTGGTCGACGCCGTCGGCCGTCCCATCTACGCGCGCGTGCAGGGCCAGGGCCTGACCATCATCGTCGAAGCGAAGGAAGGCTCGCGGCCGATCCCGCTCGACGCCTACGATCCGCTCGGCGGGGCGCCGGCGCTGCAGCTGCTGGTCTCGCGCCCGCTCGGCGACGGCAGCGTCGCGGTCTGCGACTACGATCCGCCGGTGATCGGCGGCGTGCCCGGCTTCGATCCCCCCATCTTCTCAGACAACCAGGTGGTGCTCGACGCCATCAACGACCTCGGCTGCCGCGTCAACGACGGCACCGGGCAGCCGCTCGGCCGCGTCGAGACCAGCGCCTGCACGCGCGTCGATCCGACCTTCGAGTACGTCTTCGTCGACACGCACAGCGATGTGCAGTACTGCCTGCCGATCGCCCGCGCCTTCAACTTCCCGCCCGGCGACACGATCGTCGCCGCCCGGGTGCGCGACTCGCAGGGGACGGTCAGCGCGGTGAAAGAGATCGTCGTGCGCGTCGAGACCGAGACCTTCGGGTGCGAATCGGGCCTCGGCGAGCGCGCCTTCACTGTGGCGCGCGCCGGCAGCGCGCTGTTCACCAGCGCTGTCGAGGGCGACGTCAGCACCGAGCGGTGGCTGCCCGGCCCGGTGCGCCTGTGCGCCGGCCCCGACGTGGGCGCCGGCCTGCACCTCCTCACCCTGCGCGAGGATGCGGTGCTCGGCGTGCAACTGGTCGACGGCTCGACGCTGTGCGCCAAGCTGAAGGCGCGCGGCACCGTCGGCGCGCTGAATTGCACGGCCGGCGTGGCGCACGATGTGCTCGCGCAGCAGGAGGACGAGCTCGATGCGTCGATCGTCGTCGAATCCGGCCTCGGACTGCCGGCCGGGACCGGCGCGGCCTCGCTGCGCGTGCCGATTGCGTTGCGCCTGTTGCCGGTGGGAACGACGCCGAGCGAGTGCGCGGCGGCGACGCAGTCCCTCGACACGTTTGACGGCGCCCTGACCACCGCCACCGGCACCGCCCGGGTCGTCGACGCCGACGGCGCCACCGTCGCGGAGATCAGCGCCAGCGGCATGCCGTTCGATTGCGCCACCTGGCGCACGCCCGGCGCGGGCACGCTGGTCATCCCCTTCACCGCGATCGACACCGCGGCCGGCCCCGTCGCCTCAGTCCTGATGCTCTCCGAGTAACCCGCCCCGTCGCATGCCCGGGAGGGCGCCGATTGTCGGCGCCCTCCCGCTAGCGCAGGCTTCTCAGCGTCGACGCGATATCGTTCGCCAGCTCGCCCACCAGCTCGCTCAGGGCGGCGGCGTTCTGCTCCGGCGTGCCGCCGGGGCGCTGTGCGCTGAACTCGCGGTTGGCGAGGATGGTCGGGTCGCGGCCGTTGGTCACCATCCAGCGCGCGCGCAGCAGCAGGTCGCCGCTCGGCTGCGGCTCGAAGCGCAGCACCGCGACCGAGACGGCGAAGTCCATCGGCGTCGTGTTGTACCAGGGGTAGAAGGTGACGCGGGCGAGGCCGAGCTGGCGGTCGAGGTCGGCGGCCAGCACGTGTCTGAAGTTGTCGCGCAGCGGTTCTCCCCAGCGGTGGAACTCGTCGAACGAGAGCTGGTGCTCGGCGATGCGCGACACCATCTCGGGCCGGTTGAGGTACGGCGGGAAGTCGATCGGCCCGACGCCGAGCGACAGGCGGCGCTCGGGCTCGGCGCTCGGCGCGCTGCCCACCCCGGCCAGGACGTAGAAATCGGTCGGCGCCGGGCGCGGCGGATTGATCAGGCTGCAGCTGCTGGCGGCGACCGTCACGCCGACGGCGAGGAGCACGTGGCTCAGGCGCGGCATCATGGCGTCTCCTGTTTGGGGGGTTGCTTGCCGTAGAGCAGCGACGACGGATTGCGTTCGAGGAAGTCCGCCAACTGCGCCATCGCCTGCGCGGCGGTGGCCACGTCGCGCAGCGTGGCGCGCAGGTCGTGGTCGAGCGGCGAGCCGGGGGCGATCAGCGTCTGGGCGGTGCCGACCGTGTCGCGCACGCTGGTCAAGGCGCTCTCGGCGCTGGCCAGCGTGTCGTCGAGCCGGGTGGCGAGCGGTCCGACGCGGCCGTTGGCCGTCTCGGCGAAGCTCTGCAGGCTGGCGATGGCGCGGTTCAGGCTCTGCACCGTCCCCGGCAGGGCATCGATCGTCGTCTGCAGGGCCGGCGAGCTGACCAGGGTGTTGATCGACGTCAGGGCCTCGGAGGCCTGCTCCACCATCGGCCCGAACTTGATGCTGCGCAGCTCGTCGATGATCTCGCGCGCGGCGCTCTGGGCCTGCTCGAGCGTCGTCTGCACGGTGGGAATCTCGGGCGGGTCGGACGGCTGCGGCAGGACGAACTTCGCCGGCGTGTCCTTGAAGAAATCGATCTGCACGAAGAGGATGCCGGTGACCAGGCTCTGCGACTGCAGCTGGCCGCGCAGGCCGCGTTTGATCATCTCCTCGACGACCTCCGGGCGCGCGGTGTCGAGCGGCGCGCCGTCGACGGTGATCTTCGACGGATCGATCTGCACGAAGACCGGGATGGACAGCTCGTTGTGCTTCTCCTCGGGCGCCAGCACGAGCTGGATGTTGGTGACGGTGCCGACGTCGACGCCCTTGAACTTCACCGACGCCCCGACGCTCAGGCCGTTCACCGAGCCGGGGAAGTACATGACGTACTCCGTCGTGCGCCTGAAGAACTGTCCCGAGCCGAACACCAGCACGCCGCTGATGGCGAGCCCGATGGCGCCGAGGACGAACGCGCCGATGATCGCCGGATTGGCCTTCTTACCCATGCGGTGCCGCCTCCGTGCCGCTGTCCTCGGCGGCGCCGCGCGTCAGGAAGCGATGCACCGTCGGGTGCTCGCAGTGGTCGCGCAGCGCCTTCGGGTCGCCGTGCGCGATCGCCGTGCGCGAGTCGGTGTCGAGGAAGATGCTGTTGTTGGCGATGGTGAAGATGCTCGGCAGCTCGTGGGTGACGACGACGATGGTGGCGCCCAGACTGTCGCGCAGCTCGAGGATGAGGTCGTCGAGCAGCCGCGAGCTGATCGGGTCGAGACCGGCCGAGGGCTCGTCGAAGAAGAGAATGTCGGGATCGAGCGCCATGGCGCGCGCCAGCCCGGCGCGCTTCTGCATGCCGCCGCTGATCTGCGAGGGGAAGTAGTCCTCGAAGCCCTTGAGGCCGACCAGCGCCAGCTTGAGCGCGGCGATGTCGCGGATCTCGCTCGCCGCCAGCGAGGTGAACTCGGCGAGCGGCAGGGCGATGTTCTCCGCCAGCGTCATCGAGCTGAACAGCGCGCTGCTCTGATAGAGGATGCCGACGCCGCGCAGGATGCGCTCGCGCGCCTCCGGCTCGGCGGCCGTGAAGTTCTCCTCGCCGTACCAGATGCTGCCCTTGGCCGGCTCGATCAGCCCGATCATGTGCTTCAGCAGGGTGCTCTTGCCGCAGCCGCTGCCGCCCATGATGACGAAGATGTCTCCCTGGCGGACGCTGAAGTCGAGGTCCTTCATCAGCACGAAGCTGCCGAAGGCCATGGTCAGCTG
>JBOHWA010000590.1:0-9148 GCA_050735855.1 Binatia bacterium | reverse complement strand
GCCGAGGGACCGGCGCCCTCCAGGGGAGACGTCCAGCGATCAGGCCGGGACCGGCCGCAGCCAACGGTCGGCGACGCCGCGCTTCTCTTCCTCGGCCCGTACAGGTCGCCGACCTACGGCGCCGCGGGCGGGAAGTTGACGATGCGCAGATCGAGCGGCAACTCGTGCTGGCGCGGGCCGACGCCGTCGCCGGGGAGGATGCGGTACGTATCGCCGAAGCCGCTGTCGGCGGCGTACCACTGCTCCGCGTCGAGTTGGCCGACGAGCGTGAAGCGGTCGAAGACATAGGGCACGCCGTCGGCGCCGATCGCGGACGGCGCGTTCATCACGTGCAGATGGAGATGGGGCGCCGAGGTGTTGCCGGTGTTGCCCAGGCGGCCGAGCTCCTGGCCGCGGCGGACGCGATCGCCCTTGGCGACGCGCAGCGAGCCTTTCTTCAGGTGGGCGTAGAAGACGTAGAAGCCGTTGCCGAGGTCGAGGATGACGTGGTTGCCGTCGACGTTGGCGATGGTGATGGTCGCCGGGTCGGGCAGCGTGCCGGGCGCCTGGTCGTCGAGGCCGTCCTCGACTTCGACCACCGTGGCATCGGCGACGGCGATGACCGGCTGATCGTACGACAGGTAGCTCTCCACCCGCGCCGGATCGCCGGTCACCAGCCGCCCTTGCTTGTCGACCCGCATCCAGTCGATGGCGAAGCGCTGCGCGTCGCGCAGCCGGCCGCTGATCGGCATGATCGCGGCGCGGTGCGCGCCGCGCGCCGAGCAGCAGCCGTTGATCGCCACCCAGCCGTCGCCGAACAGCGGCGCGCCGATCGCCGGCGGGGTGCCCTCCGAGAGATCCCACGGCGCGGCGAGGTAGCGCATCGCCGCCGGCTCGCGCGCCGCCGGGTTGATGCCGCCGCGGCCGGTGAGGCGGTGGACAATCGCGTCGGGGGTGTCGGCGCGGCGATCGAAGGCGAGCTCGACGAGGATCAGCTTCGAGGCGTCCGGCGCCAGGGTCGCGTCGTCGACCGGTCGACTGGCCAGATCGCGCATGGCCGCCTGCAAGGCGGCGCCGTCGAGCGCGGCCAGGACGCGATCCTGATGGTCGTAGTCGAGCACCTCGATGCGCTCGATCGTCGCCGGCACCGGGCGCGCGTTGGTCAGCCACAGCTCGTAGACCACGTGCCAGCGGCCGTCGCTGCCCAGCACCGGCTCGGTGCGATCACCGACGAAGTCGACCAGCACGGGGGTAAACGCGTCCGGCACACGGAGGGTGCGCGCCGGGGCGGCGGACGGCAGGGCGGCGGCACAGAACAGGGCGAAGAGGGCGAGCGAGCGATGCGGTCGCAGCATGGCGCTCCCATACCATTCCAGAGCCCTCGCCGCCGACACCGGGCAGTGGGTCTGTCTCACGCTGCCAGCGAGTGGTGGAGGGCGCCGGGCCCTCGGCGCCGTGCTGATCCCAACTGCGGTGCGTGCGGCGAGCCCGGCGCCGAGAGACCGGCGCCATCCACCAGGCTGGGTGCGGCACGCCCGCGGTGGCGCCGGACGGTGCCGAGAAGGCGGTCCACAAGGGTGTGCGGCGGATTGTTCAAGGCCAAACGTTGCAGGATGCCGACGCTACCGCCGTGCGGCGGCGCGCCGATGATCTGCCGTTCCGGCTCAGCCGCGGCCCAACTGGACCAGGGCGTTGAGTTGTTCGACCACGCGCAGCAGCGCGGGCAGCCGCTCGCAGATGATCCAGCGCTGTTCGGTGCCGAGGTCGATGCGGGCGACGTACTTGTCACGTTTGTCCGCCCACAGCGCGATGCGAATCGAGCCCGCCGGATCGGGTTTGTCCGGAAACGCCGCCAGCGGATTCCAGCCCTGATCGGCCGGCCGCAGCTCGCCATCGACTTCGATCACCTGTAGCCAGCCGTCGCGCGCCTCGCCCGTTGCGTCGAAGATCCACGCCGCCGCCTTGTCCGCACCCTTGATCACCCCCCACCCCTGACAAGTCGCGCCGCGGCGAGCAAGCGCTCCGCCAGCGCGGGCCCCCGTGCCCGCGCTAGCGGAGACAGTTGCACCGCGCCGCGGGTCGCGTTCATAGTCGCGCCGCTGGAGGTGGGAGAGATGACGACCCGGGTACTGTTGGTTCGCCACGGGGCGACGGAGCTGTCGGCTGAGGATCGTTTCGCCGGTGCCACCGACGTGGCGCTGTCGGAGGTGGGACGCGAGCAGGCGCGCCGCCTGGCGGAGCGCCTGCGGCAGACGCCAATCGCGGCGGCCTTCGCCTCGCCGCTCGGGCGCACGCTGGAGACCGCCGGCATCATCACCGCGCCGCACGGCATCAGCGTGCAGCCCGAGGCCGCCTTCCGCGAGATCGATCACGGTCACTGGGAAGCGCACACGCGCGCCGAGGTGGAGAGCGCCTATGCGGCGGAGTACAAGCGCTGGGAGCTCGACCCGTACACCTTCGCCCCGTCCGGCGGCGAGTCAGGCCTGGCGGTCACGGCGCGCGCCCTGCCGGCGCTGATCGCGGTGGTCGCCGCGCATCCCGACGCCAGCGTGCTCATCGTCTCGCACAAGGCGACGATCCGTCTGCTGATCAGCGCCCTGCTCGGCTTCGATCCGCGGCGCTACCGCGACCATCTCGATCAGAGCCCCGCGGCGCTCAACATCGTCGACTTCAAGGACCCCGTGCACGCCCGCCTGACGCTCTTCAACTCCACCGCACACTACGCCGAGGATGCCGTCCCCGAGGTGCCGCAGCAGCGCTTGTCGAAAGCGTGGCAGCAGTGAGGACCGGCCGCCGCCGGGCGGACGGCGATGTCGCGCCACTCTGAACGGCATCGGCGCGCGCGCATCGGGTGGCTGCGCGCCGCGGTGCTGGGCGCCAACGACGGCATCGTCTCGACCACCAGCCTGGTGCTTGGCGTCGCCGCGGCGCAGGCAACGCGCGAGAGCATCGTGGTCGCCGGCGTCGCCGGTCTCGTCGCCGGGGCGATGTCGATGGCCGCCGGCGAATATGTCTCCGTCCACTCGCAGACCGATGCCGAGCGCGCCGACCTCGAACGGGAGCGCCGCGAGCTCGGTGCCGACGCGGCGGGCGAGCGGGCGGAGCTGACCGCGATCTACGTCGGATACGGCCTCGATCCGGCGCTGGCGCGGCAGGTGGCCGATCAGCTCACGGCACACGACGCGATCGGCGCCCACGCGCGCGACGAGCTCGGCATCACCGACGCCAACACCGCGCGGCCGATCCAGGCGGCGCTGGCATCGGCCGCGAGCTTCGCAGGCGGCGCCGCGTTGCCGCTGGTCGTCATCGCCCTGGCGCCGCAGGCGCAGCTGATCGCCTGGGTCGCCGCGGCCGCCCTGGTCTTCCTCGCCCTGCTCGGCGGCCTGGCGGCGCAGGCCGGCGGCGCCCGCTGGCTCGCCGGTGCCCTGCGCGTCACCTTCTGGGGCGGGCTGGCGATGGCGGTGACCACCGCGGTGGGCGCGCTGTTCGGCGCGGTCGGGTGAGTGGGAGGCAACCGGGAGGGCGCGGCTCCTGCCGGGGCCGCTTCGATGGATTGAGCACGGCGCGGCGGGAGCCTCGCCCTCCCAGGCCAGTTCAGGGCTTGCGGCGTGGCGCGGCGGGAGCCCGCCCGCCCGTCATTCGCTCTCCAGCGCGGCGCGCGCCTTCTCGAGCTCCTTGCGTTTGGCGCTGTCGACGATCGGGTAGTGCAGATCGAGGTCGTCGAGCGTGTCGATGACGGCCGCCGCGACGACAACGCGGGTGAACCATTTGTTGTCGGCGGGGACGACGAACCACGGGGCGGTCGGCGTCGCGGTGTGGCGGATCATGTCCTCGTAGGCCTCCTGGTAGGCCTCCCAGTGCTGGCGCTCCTGCGCGTCGCCGAGGGAGAACTTCCAGTTCTTCTCGGGATTCTCCAGGCGTTCGAGAAAGCGCCGCCGCTGCTCGTCCTTCGACACGTGCAGGAAGAACTTGCGCACCACGGTGCCGGACCGCGCGAGGTGCAGCTCATGGTTGTTGATGTCCTCGAAGCGTTCCTTCCAGATGCGCTTGGTGACCGCGGCCGGCGGCAGCTTCTGGGCGCCGAGGATCTCGGGGTGGACGCGCACCACCAGGACCTCCTCGTAGTAGGAGCGGTTGAAGATGCCGATGCGGCCGCGCTCCGGCAGGCAGAGCGTCGTGCGCCAGAGGAAGTCGTGATCGAGGTCCTGCGACGACGGCCCCTTGAACGAGAACACCTGGCACCCCTGCGGGTTCACGCCCGACATGACGTGCTTGATCGTGCCGTCCTTGCCGGCGGCGTCCATCGCCTGGAAGACCAGCAGCAGCGACCAGCGGTCCTGGGCGTACAGCTTGTCCTGCATCTCCTGCAGCAGGTCGACGCCCATGGCGAGGAGCTCGGTGGCGCGGGCCTTCGACTTGATGCCGCGCGTGTCGCCGGGATCGATGTCCCTGAGGCGGAACTTGCGCCCGTCGGTGACGCGAAACGGCTTGACGAACTGCTCGATGCGCCGGCGCTGTTTGTCCTTCATGCGTCCTCCCCCTGAGTGCGCTGACGCACACGCGTCAGCCCGGTGTGCATGCCGTGCGTCAGCACGGCCGCCGCGTCGATGTCGCCAAAGATCTGGATCAGCCGCGCCACCACGCCGGTCCATCCGGTTTGATGACTCGCGCCGAGGCCGGCGCCGTTGTCGCCGTGGAAGTATTCGTAGAAGGGCACGTGGTCGCGCCAGTGTGGGTCGGTCTGGAACTTCTCAACCCCGCCGAACACCGGGCGCCGCCCGCTCGCGTCGCGCAGGAAGATCGCCGTCAGGCGGCGGCCGATCTCGGCCCCGACCTCGAACAGGGTCATCTGGCGCCCGGAGCCGGTCGGGCATTCGACCGTGAAGTCGTCGCCGTAGAACGCGTAGAACTGCCCCAGGGCGCGCACGATGAGCAGGTTCAGCGGCATCCAGATCGGGCCGCGCCAGTTGGAGTTGCCGCCGAACATGCCCGAGGTCGATTCGGCCGGCTCGTAGCGCACGCGCCAGACCTCCTCGCCGACGGCGAACTCGTACGGCGCGTCGAGGTGGGCGCGCGAGATCGAGCGGATGCCGTACGGACTGAGGAACTCGTTCTCGTCGAGCAGCCGCACCAGCACGCGGCGCAGCTTGTCCTCGTTGAGCACCGCCAGGAGGCGGCGGTCGGCGACGCCGGGGCGCGTCACCGGGGCGATGCTCTGCTGCAGCTCCGGATGGCGGGCGATGAAGGCGCGCAGGCGCTCGGCCAGGGCCGGGAAGCGCTCGCGCAGCGGCGCGTTGAAGACGGTGGTGGCGCAGAGCGAGAGCAACCCGACCAGCGAGCGCACCTTGAGGCGCTGGGCGCTGCCATCCGGCAGGCGCAGCACGTCGTAGAAGAAGCCGTCCGTCTCGTCCCACATCTCGTCGGCGTGATCGCCGACGCGGTCCATCGCCGCCGCGATCCAGAGAAAGTGCTCGGCGAACTTGAGCGCCAGCTCGCCGTAGGCCAGATCGTCCTCGGCCAGCTCGAGGGCGATCTCGAGCATGTTCTGCGCATAGAGCGCCATCCACCCGGTGCCGTCGGCCTGCTCGAGGCTGCCGCCGGTCGGCAGCGGCGAGCTGCGGTCGAAGACGCCGATGTTGTCGAGGCCGAGAAAGCCGCCCTCGAAGAGGTTGTGGCCGTTGGGGTCCTTGCGGTTCACCCACCAGGTGAAGTTGACCAGCAACTTCTGGAACGCCTGGCGCAGGAAGGCGGTGTCGCCGCGGCCGCGCAGCACCTTCTCGGAGAAATAGATGTGCAGCGTCGCCCACGCGTGTACCGGCGGATTGACGTCGCTGAAGTTCCACTCGTAGGCCGGCATCTGGCCGCTCGGGTGCTGGTAGAGCTCGCGCAGCATGAGCTCGAGCTGGCGTTTGGCGAAGTCGATGTCGACCGCCGCCAGCGCGACGCAATGGAAGGCGAGATCCCAGGCGGCGTACCAGGGATACTCCCACTTGTCGGGCATCGAGATGACGTCGTCGTTGATCATGTGGAACCAGTTGCGGTTGCGGTTGGGCTTCCCCGGCCCGCGCAGCGGATGGGCGCCGTGCTCCTCGAGCCAGCGATCGAGATCGAAGTAATAGTACTGCTTGCTCCACAGCATGCCGGCGAGCGCCTGGCGCATGACCGCGCGCTGGTCGGCGTCGAGGCCCGGCGGCGCCACCGCGGCGTAGTATTCGTCGGCCTCCTGGCGGCGCTTCCCGACGGTCTTGGCGAAGCCGGCGCCGAAGACGCGCGCGGCGCCCTTGGCCGGGGCGGTGTCGAGCAGGCGCAGGCAGACGCTGGTCTGGCCGCCGGCCGGCACGGTGCACGCGTAGTGCGCCGCGACCTTGGTGCCGCGCCCGTCGGGGTTCACCGCCTCGGCGCGGCCGTGCACGACGCGCTCGTGCACGGCGTCCTTGACGTACGGGCTCTGGTTGGCGGTGCCGAACAGGCGCTCCTGGTTGGTCTCGTTCTCGGTGAAGAGCAGCTCCGGCGCGCCCTCGGCGGCCAGCCAGCGCTCGCCGAGCCCCGGCACGGCGGCGTGCACCAGGCGCAGCCCGTCGGCCGGCGCAAGCGCGTGCAACAGCGGGCGTTCCGGCGGCGCCTTCTCCCACGACCAGGTGTTGCGGCACCACAGGGTCGGCAGCAGGTGGAGCGGCGCCGGGTCGGGACCGCGGTTGTGCGCGGTGATGCGGATGAGTAGCTCCTCGGGCCCGCCCTTGGCGTACTCGACGAAGACGTCCCAGTAGCGGTCGGCGTCGAAGACACCGGTGTCGATGAGCTCGTACTCCTGCTCGTCGCGGCCGCGCGCGCCGTTGGTGGCGACCAGGTCTTCGTACGGGAAACGCGCCTGCGGATACTTGTACAGGTAGCGCATGTACGAGTGCGTCGGCGTCGAGTCGAGATAGAAGTAGTACTCCTTGACGTCCTCGCCGTGGTTGCCCTCGCTGTTGGTGAGACCGAACAGGCGCTCCTTGAGGATCGGGTCGACGCCGTTCCACAACGCCAGCGCGAAGCACAGGCGCTGCTTCTCGTCGGAGACCCCGGCGAGGCCGTCCTCACCCCAGCGGTAGGCGCGCGCACGGGCCTGGTCGTGGGTGAAGTACGCCCACGCGTTGCCGTCGTCGCTGTAGTCCTCGCGCACCGTGCCCCACTGGCGTTCGCTCAGATAGGGGCCCCACTTGCGCCAGGCGGCGCCGCCGCGCGCTTCGTCGAGTCGCTGATGCTCCGGTGTCACGCGTCCTCCTCCGACTGACCGCTCAGTCGGAGCGGGCACGCTACGCCCTTCGCCGCCACACCGGCAAGCAGCGGCGTGGTGCAGGGGAGTCAGCACCCGCTCAGCGCCGCGTCGACCGCGCGGATGAGCGCGCCGATCGTCACGCGCACATTGCCGGTTGGCGTCGAAGGCCGGGCATGCCGATGGCGCCGTCAGCCCGAGCGCGAGGCTGACACCGCGAATCCTGGCCGCGAACATCGTTCAGCCGCCGCTCCCACCATACCGCGCCGCACTCCGCATGCGGGCTGCGAACCTGGTCGAGGGGGGCGCGCCCCCCCCCCGACGGCAGCGTGCCGTCGGCACGGCACGCTTGCCGGGCGCGCGGCACGCCTATGGGGGGTGAAGCGGGCGGCGGCGTGCCGCCGCGCGGGAGGGATCGGCATGCGGGCATCGGCAGGGTGGATGGTCGGGATTTTGGTGCTGAGCCACGTCGCGGCGGGGCGCGCGCAGGCGGGCTGCAACCTCATCCCCGGCACCGAGAAGACGTTCAACGCCGTCCTCGGAGCCAGCGATCGCCCCTATGCCGCGCCGGGTGAACGGCTCGCCCTGCGGCTGCGCCCCTGCGATGCGGGCGCCTCGCCCGGCTTCGGCCCCAGCGCCGCCAGCCAGCTGGTCACCGTGCTGTTCACGCCGCCGAACGGGCCCGCCAACGCCGTCGTGCTGACCGCCGATGCGGACTGCAGCGCCGTCGACGCCCGGCTCCCAGTCTGCGCCGCGCAGCTCGGCGGCGGCGCCGCCGTCTGCATTGCCGGCGCCGCCGCCGGGCTTACACTGCGACCGCGCGACGGCGTGCCGACCCTCAGCCTGCGCTTTCCCGATACCGACGTGCTGTTCGCCCCGGCGGGCGACCGGCGCACCCTCGCCGGGCCGGCGACGGTCGCGGTCAGCGACGCGGCGGCGCCGCTGCCCTGCCAGCTGGCCAGCGCGCCGTGCGCCGGACAGGCGGGACTGATCGCCTGTCTCGACGACCTCTTCGCCAACGACGGCGCCTGCGGGACGACGGTGACGAGCGGCGTCTTTCCGCACTTCACCGCGCTGCCGGTGCCGAACGACTACCGTGCCGACTGCTTCGCCGCGGCGCCGCCCTGCGCGGCGACGGCGAGCGAGCTGCGCGCCGCGGTCGACCGGGCCGGCAACCTGCTCATGCCGATGCAGTGGAGCGGCATCCTGGTCCCCAGCGCCGTACCGGTGCCGCGCCTGCTGCGTGCCGTGATCGCCTCGCCGCTGCCGTTCGCGCTGCCCGACCAGGTCTTCCTCGGCTCGTTCACGCCCGAAGGCGGCAAGCTGCCGCCGATCTTCGAGCCGCTGCTCGATCCGCGCGGCGCCGCGCCGGACACGGTGACCCTGTTCGGCTCGGTCGACGCGCCCTACACCATCCTGCGCTTCGCCCGCCGCGCCGGCACCTGCGCCGGCGGGCCACACGGCGGCGAACGCTGCTCCATCGACGAGGACTGTCCCGGCGGCCGTTGCCCGACCACCTGCGCCGGCGATCCGGCGCGCGCCTGCAGCAGCGGCGCCGACTGCGGCACCGACGCGCCGTGCGGCGAGAACTTCGATGCGACCGCCCTGGCGGTCGGCGGCGGACCGCTGGTGCTGCCGCGCCCGTTCCTCGGCGGCGGGGTCTGCCAGTCGACGGCGGCCGGGTGCAACGCCGATTGCGGCAGCGCCGGCCCATGCGTGAGCTACGCCTTCGAGGCGCAAGCACCGGTGACGCTCGATTCGCTCGCCGCGCGCTCCGGCACGCTGCGCGCGCTGACGGTGGGCGAGTCGGTGGCCGGGCAGGATCTCAACGGCGACGGCGACCTGGTCGACTACGTGCTGACCGTGCGCGAGCGCGCCACCGGCGCGGCGCGGGCGCTCGGCCGCGACCCGGCC
>JBOHWA010000589.1:0-11193 GCA_050735855.1 Binatia bacterium | reverse complement strand
AGATCGCCTGACGCGTCAGGCCGACGGCGTCGGCGATCTCGCCGATCGAGACGTGCGTGCCGCGCTCGGCGAGCACGCGCCAGGCGACGTCCAAGATCCCGGCGCGCGTCCGGGTGCTGCGCGAAGTTGGATTTGACACGTGTCAAAATTGACACTAGGGATGGCGGCAGTCAAACGAAGGAGATGGATTCATGCAGGAGCAGACTGTGGACGTGCGCGCCGCCGAGCTGGCGGCCTGGTACGGCGAGACCGCGGGCCCGACGGCGGCGCAATGGCGTCGCGTGTTATCCGGTCCACAGGGGGCGCCGATCACGCTCATCAACTTCTTCAAGCTGCGGGCGGTGGTGCGCGACGGTGACGGTGCGTCGAGTGGAATGGACGCGATGATGCGCTACGCCGCGGTGAGCGGGCCGACGCTGGTCAAAGTGGGGGGCCGCTTCCTGCTGACGGGCGCGTTCGAGGCGACGTTCATGGGCGAGGACGAGGACTGGGATCTGGTTGCGATCGCGGCGTACCCCGACCGCGCTGCGCTGTTCGCCCTGCTGGACGACGACGCCTACCGCGCGGCCTGGGCCGATCGCGTCGCCGCGGTCGAGCGCCAACGCGTCGTGGTCGCCGCCGGGTGAGGGGACGCGATCTCGCGGCGGGAGAGCAAGGAATGAGAATCGCGATTCTGACGTTCGATGGTTTCAACGAGATCGACTCGTTCGTGACTTCCCACATCTTGAACCGAGTGGGGCAGGCGGGCTGGAAAGCGGAGATTACCTGCCCGTCCGAGTCCGTTCAGTCGCTGAACGGGGTTCGCGTGCATGCACAACGTCAGATTGAATTCGCCAATGAGGCCGATGCCGTCCTGGTTGGGAGCGGGAGGCTCACCGAGCAGATCATTGCGGATGAATCGATCATGTCTCGGCTGCACCTCGATCCACGTCGACAGCTCATCGGTTCGCAATGTTCCGGGGCGCTCGTTCTCGCCAAACTTGGTCTTCTGGCGTCACTCCCTGCTTGCACCGACTTGATGACCAGACCGCTCCTCGAGGCAGCGGGCGTTCGGGTACTCGATCAGTCGTTCTTCGCTGAGGAGAACGTCGCCTCGGCGGGGGGATGTCTCTCCGCCCCATATCTGGCCACGTGGGTGCTCTGGCGCCTCCTCGGTCGCGACGCGGCTGAGGGAGCGCTCAGATATGTGGCGCCGGTAGGTGAACGCGACCAGTTTCTCGCCCAGGCACTGGGCACGGTAGCGCCCTTCGTGGATGACAGGCAGGCTGGGCGAGGGGGCGATGGACAACGATCGAATGGCTCGAGACCTGAGGTGCGTCGAAAAGCATCGTCGCCGTGAGGCCGGGCCGCGGCGGTCGGGTGGCTGGCGCCTCGCCACAGCGCTGCTCGCGCTCGGCGCCCTGGCGAGTGAGCCGGCGCGCGCCGCGTGCGGCGGCGATTGCAATGGCGACGCGGCGGTGAGCGTCGCCGAGCTCATCATCGGAGTGCGCATCGCGCTTGGCGAGGCAGACGTCGGCGCCTGCGCTCCGGTCGACGCCAGCGGCGACGGTGCGGTGAGCGTCGCCGAGCTCATCGCCGCGGTGCGGGCAGCCCTCGGCGGCTGCGCCCCGGCGGCGCGGCTCATCGCGCTCAGCCGCGAGGGGCGCATCGCGTCGCTCGACCTGGCCGCGCCGTGGACCGTGCGGGCGTCGGCCGATCTCGGCGCCGACATCGCCAGCGCCCGCTGTCGGGCCGGGCGTTGCCTGGTCGTCCACCCGGCGGTCGATATGATCAGCGTCGTCGACGCGGCCGATCTGTCGGCGGCGGAGCCGATCACGCTGCCGCGCGGCGCCGAGCCGCGCGACGTGGCGCTGGTCGACGAGCACACGGCCGTCGTCGGCCAGTACGGCCGCGCCCAGTTGCTGGAGGTCGATCTGACCACGCGCCTGACGGCGGCGATCGATCTCAGCCCACTGGCCGATGCCGACGGCCTGCCCGAGGTGCTGCGCCTGGCGAGCTGCGGCCGGCGCGTCTTTGCGCAGCTGCGTCGGGTCGATCACGACACCGGCGTGCCGTCGCCGGATGGCGCGGTCCTGGCGGTCGTCGATCTCGATCGGCCGCGCGACCAGCGCGTCGTCGACGCCGATCCCGATACGCCCGGCATCCAGGGCATCGCGCTCGCCGCGCGGCCGGCCTTCGACATGCCGGTCGACTGCGCCGCCGGTCGTCTCTTCGTCGCCGAGCCCGAACCGCTGATGCAGGGCGGCGGCGGATACGAAGAGGTCGACCTCGCCGCGCTGGTGGCGCGCGACCTGCCGATCGACACCGGCGCGGAGGTGGGCGGCTTCGAGTCGGTCGGCGGCGGCGAGTTCTGGCTCATCACCCACACCGAATTCGGCCCGGGTCCATCATCGCATCTGACGCTGGTCGGCGGCCCCGCCTTCGAGACGCACAACACCTTCGCCATGGAGCACGTCAACGATCTGGCCCTCGATCGCGACGCGGATCGGCTCTTCTACCCCGACGCCTGCTTCACCGGCCCGGCGAATCCGTCCTGCGACAGAGGCGTGTATGTGTTCCAGGCCCACAGCGGCGAGCGCCTGACGGCCAAGGGCGTCGACCCCGGCTTCGCGCCGATCGAGGTGGTCGTTTCGCGCTGAACGGCGGGCCCGCAAGATATCAGGACGCGCGCCGCGCGGCCGTTCAGGCTCCGCTCATCTCCAGCACCGCGCGGAAGCGCACCTTGCCGCTCGTCATGTGCTCGAGGGCCGCTTGCGCCTGGGCGAGCGGGAACGGTTCGATCATCGCGCGCACGCCGCTCTGCTGGGCGAAGGTCATGGCCTCGCTCGAGTCGGCGGCGGTGCCCGACGCCCAGCCCTGCACGCGGCGGTCGCCGCCGATGAGCTCGGCCGCGGCGACCTGCAGCGGATCGAAGGGGGCCGCGACGATGAGCAGCGCGCCTTCGACGCCGAGCCCGGCGACCAGTGGCCCCATCGCCTTGCCGCTCGGCGCGGTGGCGAGGATCGCCTGCGCGCCGCCGAGCTTCTGCAGGGCCGCGGCGACGTCGGCGTGCTCGCTGTCGATGTAGTGGTGCGCGCCGAGCTGCGCGGCGAACGCTTCCTTGCCGGCGCCGCGCGCGATGGCCACGGTCTCGAAGCCCATGGCGCGGGCATACTGCACGCCGAGATGGCCGAGGCCGCCGAGCCCGTGCACGGCGACCAGGTCGCCCGGTCGCGCGGCGGAGCGGCGCAGCGCGTTGAATGTCGTCACCCCGGCGCACATCAGCGGCGCCGCCGCGGCGAAGTCCATGCCGTCGGGGATGCGCGCCACCGCGACGGCGGGCGCCGTCATGTACTCGGCATAGCCGCCGTCCGTGGTGATGCCGGTGATGGCCGCGTGCTCGCAGTGGATGAACTTGCCGCGCAGGCAGTTGCGACAGGTGCCGTCGTGCCCGCCGTGCCAGCCGACCCCGACGCGGTCGCCGACCGCCAGCCTGGTCACGCCCGCGCCGACGGCGTCGATCACCCCCGCCACCTCGTGCCCGGCGATGCGCGGCAGCGCGAGCCCCGGCCACAGCCCGTCGGTGGTGAAGAGATCGCTGTGACACACGCCACAGGCGTGCACCCGGATGCGCACCGCATCGGCCCCCGGCACCGGCAGCGCCCGCTCCTCCGCGACCAACGGCCCCTTGGCGGCCTTCACGACCATCGCTTTCATCGGCGTCCCTCCATGCTGTCAGGACCGATCGTACCGATCTCGGCCGGATTCTCCAGAGGGCCCGCGCCACCGGCAGGTGGTGTGACACAGGTCCGTATCGGCCTGGTTGACACCACGCCGCCCGATCGGGCATGGCCGACCGGTGTTGGCGGCTTTCCGCGCTTTGCCCAAGAGGGCAGAAAGGTAACAACGGATTACGCGGATTGAACGGATTTCTGAGCCCTACTCCGTCAAATCCGCTCAATCCGCGTAATCCGTTGTTGGGGTTTCCGAGTTCTTGGGCAAAGCCCGCTTACCGATTATGTCCCATCCGGTCCTCGAGGTGGCGATCCTCAACCTCCGCCGCGGTCGGGCCGATGCCTTCCTCGCCGCGTTTGCCACGGCCGAGCCGATCATCGCCGCGGCGCCCGGCTATGGCCGGCACGAGCTGCGCCGCTGCGCCGAGGACGACCACCGCTTCCTGTTGTTGGTCTGGTGGGACTCGATCGAGAGCCATCAGGTGGGCTTCCGGCAATCCGACGCGTACCAGGAATGGCGTCGTCTGCTGCATGCCTTCTACGACCCGTTTCCGACCGTCGAGCACTATCTGCCTTGCGGCGACGGCTGACCGGGCCGGAGGCTCGGCGGGAGCCTCGCACTCGCGTCATCAGGGTAAGCGCTACCGAGAATTTGCACCCGTGCCGCTGTCTTTGCAGGTTGTGCAATCCGGGCACATGGGCTGGCAGACTCCATGGTGATCGCCACAGTCGGCGCGAAGATTGCTCCGGCTGAGCGCTATGAAGACGTTCTGGAGCAGAATCGGCGTTGCCGTGCTCGCCGGCCTGGCGGCCACGGCCAGCCCGTTACTGGCGGATGGGTCGGTCCCCGTCGCGGCAAAGGGCGGCGGCTGCTCGCTGCGCTTTGATGGCCATACGGAAGGGCTGCCCAGCACCTGTCTGTTCGTCGGCCAGTACAACGCCTCGTGCGGCAAACCCGCCGCGGCGGTCTTCGCTGGCGACGGCAGCATGGTCGTCATCGGGCTGGCCTTCAGCCAGGAGAGCCCGGTGGTGTACATCCCCGGTTCTGTGACGGCCGAGGGAGAAGCGGCACTTCTTCGCTGGCGCCGCGACGCCGACCAGCCGGCCGCCTCGAGCCCGATCGGGGCTGCCAGCCTCGAGGATGGCGGGCGCACGCTGCGCGTCCAGCTGGGGGAGTCCCCGGTGGTGGTCGACGGCTGCCCGTTCACCGAGTACGTCGGTCACTTCGTCGACATGGTCGAGCCCGGCGCCGCCTCGGCGTCGGCCGCCCCCGCCATGCCGGAGCGCACCGGTCTCTGAGGCCCCGCCAGCCTTCCCGCATCATCCATTGACAGACTGAAGCGACACTGCGTACGGTCGAGCAGATCCGCATCCCGGGGGGGAACGGTGGCTCGGCCGTGGGAGCGCGGGCGGGCAGGGGCACACCTCGCCTACTCAGCGATCCAACGCAGTCAGGAGTCACCAATGATGCGTCGCGTTCTTCTCGCCACTCTGTGGCTCCTGGCGGTGCCGTTCGCCGCCGATGCCGCCGATCAGACCATCCTGGGCAAGCAACTGCAGCTCAAGGACCCGTCGACCCCGGACAAGCGCAAGATCGTCCTCAAGGCGCTCGAGGAGGCCAGCACCAACACGCTGGTCGGCGATCCGACCCTGACCGGTGCGATGCTGTCGATCGCCGTCTACGGCGGCTCCGCCAGCGCGCAGGTCTTCTCGCTGCCGATCGGCAACAACCTGGCCGGCAAGCCCTTCTGGAGCGGCGACGCGGTGAAGGGTTTCAAATACAAGGACGCGCAGGGCGAGAACGGCCCGGTCAAGAAGCTGCAGATCAAGAAGGCGCCGAACGGCAACTTCCAGATCAAGGCGGTCGCGCTCGGCAAGCTCGGCTCGATCACGGTGCTGCCGCCTGACGATGGCGTCGGCGGCTGCGTGCAGCTGGTGATCAACGGCGGCGACTCCTACAGCGTCCGCTTCGGCGACGGGGACATCAAGAACAAGGGCGCCAAGTTGTTCAAGATCATCAATCCGCTGACCGAGGGGACGTGCACGACGTGCGGCAACGGCTTCCCCGACGGCGTCGAGCAGTGCGACGCGCCCGGGTCGTCCTGCGGCGGTACGGCGCTCTGCCAGGCGGACTGCACCTGCCCGTGCGAGAACCTCGACCAGAGCGAATGCCTGTATCCGTTCCCGAGCGACTATCTGACCGTCGCCGACGCGAACGCCGAGACCGGCCGGCGCGTCCACTACGCGGTCGATACGATGCCGCGCAACAACGCCATGGTCCCCATCACCCCGACCGAGTACAACCGCCGCGACGGTTTCAGCCCCGGCGCCAGCATCCTGCTGCACGTCCCCAACGTCGACCTTGCCGTCACCGGCGCCGCGCCGATCACCGACATCGAGCAGTCGCTCGATCCCGGCACCCCGGTGGTGGTGATCAACGCGACGACGCTCGAGCAGCACCTGCTGTGGGTCGAGCTCGACGCCAACGCCGCTACCGAGCCGGTGCGTTCACTGATCATCCATCCGGCGGTGAACTTCGACGAGGGCACGCGCTACATCGTCGCGCTGCGCAACATGAAGACCACTGCCAATGCGACCATCCCGCCGGCGGCCGACTTCGCCGCCTACCGCGACGACACGCCGACCGGCAATCCGGCCACCGAGGCGCGGCGCGCCCACATGGAGGAGATCTTCACCACGCTGGCCACGGCCGGCGTCGCTCGCAACGACCTCTACCTCGCCTGGGACTTCACCGTCGCCAGCGCGACCGATACCACCGAGCGCATGCTGTTCATGCGCGACGATGCGTTCGCCCGCCTCGGCCTCGCGGCGCCGGCGTTCACCGTCACCCTGGTCGAGGACGAGGTCGACGCCACCATCTTCCGCCGCGTCACCGGGACGTTCCAGGTCGATCGCTATGTCGACAGCATCACCGCCCCGGCGAACCTGGTGCTCGATGCCAACGGCCTGCCGGTGTATCAGGGCGCCACGCAGCCGGCCTCGTTCATCTGCAACATCCCACGCGCGGCCATGTTGGACGCCAGCGCCGCCGCCGTTCCGGCCCGCGCCTCGATCTACGGCCACGGCCTGCTCGGGTCGAACACCGAGGTCAGCGGCACCAACGTCAAGAACATGGCCAACGAACACAACTTCGTCTTCTGCGCCACCAAGTGGATGGGCATGGCGGACGAGGACGTCGCCACCGCCATCGGCATCCTGCAGAACCTGGCCCTGTTCCCGCGCTTCCCCGACCGCCAGCAGCAGGGCCTGCTGAACCAGCTGTTCCTCGCCCGCCTGATGATCCATCCGCAGGGCTTCATCTCCGACGCCGCGTTCAAGGACAGCTTCGGCGCGCCGGTGATCGACACCAGCGAGGTGTTCTTCGACGGCAACAGCCAGGGCGGCATCTTCGGCGGCACGGTGATGAGCATCGCCCAGGACATCACCCGCGGCGTCCTCGGTGTGCCGGGCATGAACTACTCGCTGCTGCTCACCCGCAGCATCGACTTCGCCGGCTACTCGATCTTCCTCTACCCGGCGTACCCGAACCAACTGCAGCGGCCGTTGCTGCTGGCGCTGATCCAGATGCTGTGGGATCGCTCGGATCCGAACGGCTACGCGCACCACATGACGACCGATCCGCTGCCCGGTACGCCGGCGCACGAGGTGCTGTTGCACGTCGCCTTCGGTGACCACCAGGTGGCCAACGTCGCGACCGAGATCGAAGCGCGCACCATCGGCGCCTCGATCCACCAACCGGCCATCGCCCCGCTCCGCCACTCGGACGTCGATCCCTACTTCGACATCCCGGCGATCCCGAGCTATCCGTTCAACGGCTCGGCGCTGATCATCTGGGACAGCGGCGCCGCGACGCCGCCGATCACCAACACCGCGCCGAACGTCGGCACCGATCCACACGGCCATCCGCGCAACGACCTCGAAGCGCGGCAGCAGAAGTCGGACTTCCTGCAGACGGGCGGCTCGGTCGTCGACGTCTGCGCCGGCGCGCCCTGCGTGCCGTAACACTCCGAGACCGGGCGCGGGGCTCTGTCCCCGCGCCCGCATCTCACCCCGCTCGCCCCTGAGCCGGTCGACCGGCGTTCCGGACTAGCGCCGGGTCGCCCGCGCGAAGGACGGGCTGGCCAGGAAGGCCTCGGTCGCCGCGGCGGCGTTGTTCGCCGCCAGGCGGTAGTAGGCGAAGAACTGGGCTGGAAAGCCAGGCAGCCCGAGCGGATCGCCGGCGCCGTCGGAGACGGCGCGGAAGGCGAGGAACGGCACGCCGCGCGCGGCCGCCTCGTGCGCCACCGCGGCGCTCTCCATGTCGTCGATGATGAAGCCGTCGGTTGAGAGTGCGGCGGCGACCGGCGGCGCGGCGCGGAGCAGCGCGGCGGCACCGGTCGCGGGCTCGACGTCACAGGCGAAGATGTCGCCGCCGCCCGGCGTGCAGATGAACCCGTTCGCGCCGAACGAATCGGTGCTGCGGCCCGCGCCGCCGACGGCGAGGAGCGGATCGTGCGCCATGCACACCTCCGTCGTCGAGGGTGGCAGCGCCGGGTACGTACAGCGCTCGAATTCGATCGCGGCGGCATTCGCCACCCGCTCGGCGACGCGCAGCCAGGCCGGATCGACCGGCTGCGCCGGGCCGTCATCGATCGTCCACGTCTCCGGCACCACCACGTCGCCGATGCGCAGGGTGCTGCCGGCGACGCCCGACATGACCACGCCGGCGACGTCGAAATGGTCGAGCAGCGCCTGCGTCGTGCGGGTCGCGTTGAGCAGACCGATGCCGGTCATCGCCAGGACCACCGGCACGCCGCCCAGCCGGCCGCGGCGGAAGACGCGGCCGTCGACGGTGATGGTCTCGTCGACCGTCGCCCGCTCGAGCAACGCGGCCAATTCGGCCGGAAACGCGCCCAGCACGGCGACCGGCGGCGTGGCGGCCGCGCTGCCGCAGTCGTCGCTGCCGCAGGCCGAGAGCCCCGTCGCGATGCCGGCCAGCAGCAGGCACCGCACGCTCCGTGACCAATTCCGCACCGCGCGCCTTTGCACTCGATCGCCCCCGGGTGTCTAGATCGCCACAGGCTCGCTGGCATTGCAATCGAATGAGCGGCGCCGGTGGGCGGCCGCGGCGCGGCGGGCAGAAAGGCGATGACGATGCGAACGGCGTGGATTGGACTGGTCGTCCTGGTGGCGAGCGCCGCCGGGGCCTCGGCGCAGTGCTGTGGCGACTGCAACAGCGATGGCCGTGTCAGCATCAGCGAGCTGATCACCGCGGTGAATCGCTCGACGGACGGGTGCGACGCGGGCCGGCGCACGCCGACCCGGACGCCGACCCGCACACCGACCGCGATGGCGGGCGGCCGCTGCCCGTTCGACTTCGCCGACGACAGCTTCGGCACCCAGCAGGGCTGCAGCTTTGTCGGCCGCTTCAACACCACCTGCGGCGGCTCGCTCTCGGCGGCGATCTCCGGCAACGGCGCGCAGATGGTCGTGGCGCTCGACACCGACCCGGTGGTGGGCTTCGGCGCCACGGTGCAGAACGGCACCACCGCCAACCTGCTCGGCTGGTCGACGGATGGATTCGACACCACCACCCCGGTCGCCGGTCAGGTCCGCCTGGAGACCAACGGCACACGCCTGGTGCTGGCGCCGAACTCGCCGCCGTTCACCGTCGACGACTGCAACTTCGTCCGCTACGCCGGTGCGTTCGAGCGCCACATGGGCGGCGGCAAGCGGCTCGAAAAACGTCTCGACCTGACGGCGCAACTCGAGCGCCTGCGCCAGTGGCAGGCGCGCCAACTGCCCAAGGTCGGCGGCAGCGGGCGGGAGCGGTAGGAAGGCAGTCTCACGCCTGTCCGTCTCCGCCCAGAAACACCGAGTGCTGCGACTGCTGGCTTTGCCCATCAAAGCGAAAAGCCGACCACGGACTACGCGGATTGACGGATTTCACGGAGAGAACCCTCAGAAATCCGTTTCCTCGGCTCGTATCCGCGTAATCCGTGGTTTGCGTTCTCGTTTATGGGCAAAGCTGCGACTGCTCCCAACCTCCATTGGGTCTGAGGTGCTGATCCCAAGGTCCCTTCCCCCGCAAGGGGGGAAGGGACCCTCGAAGCTGCCGCATCCACCGTGTGAGCGGCTGGGACCCGATGGGGAAGCACTGCCGCTCATCAGCGCGCGAAACGCGCCCCACCGACGCCTAGCGCGGCGCGCCCTGGGCGATCCAGTCGGTGATGAGCTGGATCTCCGCGGCGGAGAGCGCTGGCCCGGTGAGCGGCATGCGGCCGCCCTGGCCGAGCGGTGGGCCGAGCAGCTTCACCAGCAGGAAGCTGTTGTCGGGGTCGCCGGGATCGACGCGCAGCAGGCCGGCCTCGCGGACGACGTCGATCTCGGGCTCGACGCCGACCAGCGCATCGTACGCCTCGTCGGCTTCGAGGTTGAGGTCGCCCGACTCCAGCCCGTCGTCATGGCAGGTCGGGATGGCGCAGCGCGGCGAGAAGATCGTGCTCTGGATCAGCGCGAAGCTCGCCGGCTGGGTCGCCGTCGGTGTCGGCGCGGCCGCACAGCCGTCGAGCGCGGTGCCGACGGCGAGGATGAGCTCGTTGACGGTGATGGTGCCGCTGCCGTTGCGGTCGAGGGCGGGGCAGGTGGTGCCGCCGGTGAGCGAGTCGTTGACGCCGCGCAGGATCTCGTTGACCGCGACGCGCCCGTCGCTGTTGCAATCGCCGGGGCACACCGCGCTGGCGGTGGTCGGGGTCGGGGTGGCCGTCGGCGTCGGCGTCCCGGGGACGGCGACGTTGGTGAGAGTCAGCGTGAACACCTGCGAGGCGCTGTAGGCAGCCGACGTCGTGTTGAGCTTGATCGACAGCAAATAGTCGCCGTGTACCCCTTCGGGCAGGTTGAGCTGCCAGGAGGGATGCACATGCACCGCCGGCGCCTCGCCCAGCGCGGCGCGCGTGCCGGCCTGGCGCAGCGGCGTGCCGTCGACCCGCAGGGTGATCGCCGGATCGATAGCGACGACCTCGAGTTCGACGGCCGTGCCGGCGGCGATTGGGAAGAACCCATCCGGCACCACCCCGTCGTCGATGATGAAGCCCGGGTCGATGGCGCTGTAGAGACACTGGCCCGAGGCACACAACGCCGGGTACGTCTGGATCTTGCGCGCGGCGAAGTCGAACGAGATGGTCAGCGCCCCGCCGCCGTCGGCGGTGGAGAACAGCTGCAGGCACTCGGTGCCGACGCAGGCCTGGCTCGCGGAGGCCGCGAAGAAGGTTGCCGCGAGCAGAACGATCGCCGCGGCGCGGAGCCGCAGGCGTGGCCGGGTAGGGGGGTGGATCATGATCGCTGGAGGCAGGTGTTCAACCGCCAGTGTGGGTTGATGCACAACGCATTGTCCAGCTGTGAAGTCAGCCTCGCTGTGAGTTGCGCTGCCGGCGAGTGGGGCAGCCTGGTGGAGGGCGCCGGGCCCTCGGCGCCGGGCTGA
>JBOHWA010000588.1:0-3087 GCA_050735855.1 Binatia bacterium | reverse complement strand
GGTTGGATTCAGCACGGCGCCGAGGGCCCGGCGCCCTCCACCAGGCTCGTGACTCACGGCGAGGCTGACCTGAGCCTCAAACAGACGACTACCGGAGCTTTTTGCCGGCCCGCCGCCTGCCGCGTTGACGCCCGGTCGTCAACCTTCGTACAGTCGCCCCGAGCAGAATCCCGCGCCCTTCACGGAGGTGTGTATGCGAGCTCTGACACGGTGCTGCATTTGCGATTCGCGCACAGCCCTGGCGCTCATGGTGGCGCTCGGCGTCGCCGTGACCGGACTGCCGCGCGCGGCGCGGGCGGCCGCTCCGATGGTCGACTACCAGGCGCTGCTGGCCGAAAGCGTCGGCTACCAGGTGACGGGCGTCGCCGCCGACCGCGACGGCAACGTCTGGGTGGTGGGCAGCACGACCAGCCACAACCTGCCGGTCACAGCCGGCGCCATCGACACGCACGTCGATGCGCAGGACTTCGATGAGGGCTTCGTGCTCAAGTTCGACGCCGCCGGGGCGCTGCTCTACGCGAGCTATCTCGGCGGCCGCAATGTCGACGATGTCGCCAGCCTGGCCGTCGACGAGGACGGCAACGCCTACGTCGCCGGCACGACGCTCTCCGACGACCTGCCCACCACGCCCGGCGCCTACCAGCCGGCGCTCGCCTCGGCAGGCACCGAGGACGCATTCTTGGTCAAGCTCTCCCCCGCCGGCGCCCTGCTGCACGCCACCTACTTCGGCGGCAACAGCCGCGATCTCTTCCCCGGCGGCGTGCGCGGCAATCCGGGCGTCGCCGTCGCGCTCGGGCCGGACGGCTCGGTGTACCTCGCCGGCGGCACGAACAGCACGGACCTGCCGACCAGCAGCGGACACCAACGGCAGTACGGCGGCGGCACGCAGGACGCGTTCCTGGCCAGGTTCTCGGCGACGCTGCAGTTCGAGCGCTGCACGTACCTGGGCGGCGACAACAACGAGGGCGCCTACCGAGTGCAGGTCGACCCGGACGGCAACGTCTACCTGTTCGGCCTGGCGAACCGGATCCTTGGCCAGCCCTGGACCTTCCCGGTCACGCCGGGCGCGCTGCTCGTTGCCCCAACCGGCGACCCGTTGAACTTCGTCGCCAAGTTCGACCCCAACGGCGCGCTCGCCTACGCAACCTTCCTCGGCCCGCCGCAGGGCGATCCCTCCCTCGGCCAGTTCCAGGGCGATCTCGCCGTCGACGCCGAAGGCCATGCCTACGTCGTCGGCGTCACCGGCGTCGCCAACTATCCGACCACGCCGGGCGCGTTCCAGACGACGCTGCGCGGCTTCAGCGACCTGTTCGTCAGCAAGCTCGCCCCGGACGGCGCCAGCCTCGTCTACTCGACCTACTTCGGCGGCGGCGCGGCCGAATACGCCAACGGCGAAGCCGGCGTGCGCATTGCGGTGCGCGCCGGCGACGGTGCGATCATTGCCGGCGTCAGCGATTCCGTCGATCTGCCGCTCGTGCGGGCGTTCGAGACGACGACGCGCGGCTCGTTTGTCGCCAAGCTGACCGCCGACGGCAGCGGCCTCGACTACAGCTCGTTTGTCGCGCCCTTTGGCGTCGGCGTCGGCGCCATCGCCCTCGGCCAGAATCCGCTCGGGCCGCCGGGACCGCCACCGTACATCGACGTGTACGTCGCCGGCCCGACCGCCGAGCCGCGCGGCCTGAGCGTGCTCGGCATCGGCCAGGGCAGCCCGAGCCCGGCGTGCCTCGGGGATTGCAACGGCAACCTCATGGTCGCGATCAACGAGCTGATCGCCGGCGTCGGCATCGCGCTCGGACGCGCCGGCGCCGACGTCTGTCCCGCCTTCGATCCGGATGGCGACGGCCGCGTGCCCATCACCGCCCTGATCAGCGCGGTCGGCACCGCGCTGCGCGGCTGCGCCGTGCCGTAGGATCGCAGCGCTGCCTCACTCGAGCCCGCGCCCGCCGCGCCGGCGCAACAGGTAGATGAAGAAGGGGCCGCCGCACAGCGCCGTGATGACCCCGACCGGGATCTCACTGTCGCCGAAGGCGCTGCGCGCCACGGTGTCGGCGAGGACCAGAAAGGCGCCGCCGAGCAGCGCCGAGGCGGGCAGCAGCAGCCGGTAGTCGGCGCCGATCAGCAGCCGGGCGACGTGCGGCACGATCAAGCCGACGAAGCCGATCATGCCGCTCACCGACACCGCCGCGCCGACCAGCAGCGAGGCGACGGTGAAGGCGACGCGACGCGCCCGTCCGACGTGCACACCGAGGTGCGCGGCACTCTCCTCGCCCAGGCTCAGGACGTTGAACTCGCGCGTATGGCGCATCAGCCAGAGCAGGCCGACCAGCAGATAGCCGGCACTCGCCGCCACCAGCCAGTAGTTCTGCGTCTGCAAACTGCCCATCAGCCAGAACAACACGCCGTGCGCCTGGAAGAAGTCGGCGAAGGCATTGAGCGCCATGATCAACGCCCCGGTGAAGGCGTTGCAGACCACGCCGGCGAGCAGAAACGTATAGGGCTGCAGGCGCCCGTTCACCGTGCCGAGGCGATAGACCAGCAGCATGGTGGCGAGGGCGCCGGCGAACGACCCGACCGGCACCAACACCGCCGGCAGGATGCCGGTCGCCCCACCGAGCACCAGTGCCAGGACGCCGCCGAACGCGGCGCCGCCCGAGACGCCGAGCAGGTGCGGCTCGGCCAGCGGGTTGCGCAGCAGCGCCTGCAGGACCGTGCCGGCGGCCGCCAGCGCGGCGCCCACCACCACCGCCAGCAACGCGCGCGGCAGACGGATGCGCAGCAGGATCAGCGCGTCGACGTTGTCCGCCCCGCCGCGCAGCGCGTGCGGGAGGTCGATGCGCTGCGAGCCGAACAGCGCGCTGCCCGCCACCGCGGCGACCAGCACCAGCGCCAGCACGCCGAGCACGCGCACGAAACGCGCGCGCGTCAGGTAGGGCTCGGGCACCGGCATACCGAGGCTGTCTTAGCGACTGCCGCCGGGGGGCGCCATCCGGCGGCGACGACCGCCTACGCCGCGAGCCATCGCGCTGGAGGGCGCCGGGCCCTCGGCGCCGGGGGGGCGCGGGGTGGAGCGGGCGCACAGTGCTCGTC
>JBOHWA010000587.1:0-3576 GCA_050735855.1 Binatia bacterium | reverse complement strand
CCGCCGGCCTGGGTCGAATCCGGCGGGCGCGGCGGCGCGGCCGGCAGCTTCGGCGCGGCCGGTGGACCGCCGCCGAAGGTCGTCTGATCGTCGCGATCCTTCTTGTCCGAGTCGCTCATCACGTCACCAGGTCGAGGCGGATCGACATCGCGCTATTGCTCCGGCCGGCGGTTGAACTTCACGAACGGCAGGCGGACGTTGCGCACGAAGACGCGGTCGGCGCGCAGGCGCGCATCGGGCAGGAATCCCTGCCCACCGGTGTCGGCGCGCGCACCCGCGACGGTGACGAGGTCGTCCTGCTCGACGCCATCGCCGCTGACCCCGAAGCCGCCGATCAGCGCCGCGGCGCGATAGATTGGAGTGGCGCCGGGGAAGAACACGATGCCGTTCTGCCGGCCGTCGGACGGCTCCAGGCCGTTGGTACACGGATGGTTCGAGTCGTAGATGAACGTCTGCCGGAACGGGCCGGGCGCGAAGGGGTACGGAAAGCCGCGCAGCTGGCCCTCGATGCCGGAGGGGAAGAACGGTTGGGCGCCGAAGCTGAGCGTGCGGTTGGTGACCGCGGTCCCGGCGCCGAAGGCCGGCCCGCGGCAATCGCCCAGCGCATTCGGCGGATCGGCCGGACCGGGGCAGTCCATGGTGTCGAGCGGGTCGACGGCCGGGCTGCTGAAGTACGTCACGTTGCGCGACTTGGCGATCGCGACGTCGATCGAGAACACCGTCGCGTCCTGCATGCGGAAGAGGCCGAGCATTGCGTTCCTGGTGTCCGACACGGCCAGCATCATCTCGGTGCGCACGGCCAACGGCAGGCGGATGCCGGCGCGGATGCGGCCGGCCTCGGCGGCGCCGCTGTCGATGATGTCGGCCACCTCGCCGGCGCTGACCGGCGCGGCGCCGGGCGACGCAGCGGTCGGGCTCACCAGCCAGCCCTGCGGCACCGGTTGGGCGAGATCGTTCGGCGCGACGATGTACTGCGTGATCGCGGCGCAACTCTCGCCGAGCGGACAGGCCGGCCCCCCCACCCGGCAGGGCTCGAGCGAGCCGGAGCAGCGCCCGAAGCTGCCGGCGCCGGCGCCGACCGGCGGATTGTTCGCCACCTCGGGCACCTCGATGCCGTCGATGAAGATCACCGGATCGAACGGCGGGTTGCGCACCGCAAGGATGTTGAAGTCGCAGGCGGGCGTCTGGCCGCAGCAGGCGGGCGGCGCGACGTTGGAGGCGGGATCACAGATCGGCGTGAGCCCGCGCGCCGCGACGTTCGGCAGACCGACCCGGTCGCCGGCATAGGCCCGCGCCGCGAACTCGGCGAGCGCGAACGCGGACTGGTCGTCTTCGTAGCGCAGGATGCCGCTGCCGGGCGGATACGCAGCGACCCGATCGGGCTCGGGCACGACGTGGCGCACGAACACGCCGATGCCGCCGGCCATGCGGCCGGCGCCGCCCTGGATGCGATAGATCGGCACCGCGCCGGGGAGAGTGAGGATGCCGCGCGTGCAGCCGCACTGATCGCCGGCCTCGCCGCCGCTCCGGCACGGAATCGGCTCGAGGCCGGCGGCGCTCGCCAGCACGCTGCAGAGATTGTCGGCGCGCGGGATGCTGGCGGCGAGCGGCTGGGTGACGGCGTCGAACGAGCAGCCGCGGTTGGTGTTCTCGATGCCGAACAACGCCGCCGCACCGGTGTTCTGCACACCGGGCGGAAAGTGCTCGCCGCTGATGTAGCGCACCGAGCGCGAGGTGAGCGGCGTCTGATCGGCGCTGAAGAACGCCGCGGTGCGCGCCAGCTGCAGGGCCGTATCGACCGTGAAGGGATCGGATCCGGGCGTGAAGCCGGCCCCCGGACACTCGCTCGTGTCGCAGGCGCCGTCGTAATCGATCGGGAAGTTGGTGCCGACGCCGAGGACGACGCCGCGCCGATCGGTGACGGCCACCGCCACCTCGTACTGGCCCGGGTCGAGCGCGCGCCCGGCGGCCTCGATGATGGCGCGCACTTCGTCGGCCTGCAGCCGTACGTCGGGACAGACGCCATCGCCGCACTCGGTGCCGAGCGGGCACGGCTGGCCGTCGTTGGGACCGCCGATGCAGCTCCCCGCCGCGACGCACAGTCCGTCGACGCCGCACTCGACGCCGTCCAGGTTGCCGTTCGGGCACCCCTGCCCCGAATTGGCGCCGCCCATGCACACCGCCACGCCGGGCGGCTGCTGCGCCGGCTCCTGCCCCTTGCCCGCTGGCGAGCCACCGCAGCCGGTCAGCGCCAGCACCGCTACCGCGATCAGGCCCACTAGGTCGCGGCTTCGAGGGTCCCTTCCCCCCTTGCGGGGGAAGGACAGGATGGGGGGTTGCTCGAGTCCCACCGCGCCCCCCTGGGATGACCCCCCCTCCTGTCCTTCCCCCGCAAGGGGGGAAGGGACCTTGGGATCAACGCCCGAGAAGCGATCTCCGGGCCAACCAACCGCGACGGGCTGCGTTGCAGGCCTAAACCACACCATCCTACTCCACGATCCCCAACTTCACCGCTCCCTTGATCTTCGCCTTGCAGGCGAGGCGGTATTGCGTCGGATCCGGATCGACGAAGCACTTGTTCTCGAGCGTATCGAGCTCGGGCGAGCCGGCGGCGATCGGCTCGAAGTTACCGGCCCCGTCGAGCACCTGCACCAGGCAGAGTCCGCAGGTCCCGGCCAGGCATGACCAGTCGAGCGGCTTCTTGTGCTGCTTGTCGGGATCGCCGCCGCCGGCCTTCACCGCGTCGAAGTAGGCGTGCAGGATGTCCTGCCCCTCCGCCGCCGCGAACGCCGTCGCGTGTTGGGCGTGCTCGAGGGTGACCGTCAGGCCGCCGGCCGGCGCGCCGGCCGGAGCGCCGGCCGGGGTGGCGGCCGGCGCCGCGGCGGCCGGGGCGGGTGTTTCGATGACGACGTCCGTCGGCTTCAGCTTGGCGACCGACTCGACGCGTTCGAAGCGATAGCGGCGCGCGCCGACGCGGAACTCGTCGCCGTCGTGCAGCACGGCGGGACCGCTGAGGCGCGTCAGCGTGCCGTTCTTGCTCGCCAGGTCGAAGACCTTCAGCCCCTGGGCGTCGACGCGGAACTGCGCGTGGCGGCGCGACAGGCTGCCGTCGCGCTCGTCGAGCGCGATGCCGGCGCCGCGGCCGATGAAGATGCCGCGCTCGCCGATCGGATAGCTGTCCTTGAAGTTGCCCTGGTTGTCATAGTGCGCCACGGCCCACCCGCCGTCCGCTTTGGTGGCCATGAGGATCTGCGCGCCGAGCCAGACGACGTCGCCCTCGGCGAGCCGACGGCCCTCGATGCCCTGCAGGCGCAGCCACGTCCCGGTGCTGCTGCCCGCGTCCTCGAGTACGTAGTCCGCGCCGCGCTGCGTCACCGACGCGTGCAGGTTCGACAGATGGACGTCGCCGGCGCTGGTGATGTCGGCACCGCTGCGGCCGATCGTCGTGCTGGCCTTGCCGAGCGGGAACTCGGCCTCGACGCTGCCGTCGGGCAACAAGCTCTCCAGCTGCGCCACCGCACCCTGCCCGACGGCGGCCTGCGCCGACTGATTCGGGCTGACGATCGAGGCCGGCGG